>JBKJHR010000188.1:0-13235 GCA_046598695.1 Kapaibacterium sp. (SeqCode) | reverse complement strand
TGAGTCTTTTCATAGGGGAATTTAGTTTAAGTACAAAAGTCACAACCCTACAATGACACGGGTATCAGCAATAAGTTTAAAATAAGGATCAGATTATATTCATGATAACGTATATTTTTTGGTAAAACACTATATATCAACTTCTTGTGGGTAGTCAGTTCTGCTCAATTTATTTGAACATTAGCGGGAAAGCAGTCATATTTACGCGGATATTTTCAGATTCATAGGTGTTGTTCATCATCGTTTTCATAAGAACATCACGACTATGACCCGTACAGTACGTTTTCTTCTCTTTTCACTTTTTTTTGTTGTTGCAGGCAATTCCTTTGCCCAAAGCGGTGCACGTGGTATTGTTATCAATGAGATCTATATTGGCACTGTTCGTTCGTTTACGGCTAATGACTCGTATATCGAACTCTATAACCCCACGACGAAACCTCTCTATCTTGATGGTTGTGTCTTGGCGCTATTTGGTGCAACGGGGGGGACTGAAGTATCTGGTTCATTAACAGGCATCACCGAGGCATGGAAATTCCCAGGAAAAGTCGGCGGGCAAACGATGCTCGTTGCGCCAGGGCAGTTTACTCTGATTGCCCCAAATGCACGCGCAACATCGGGCGGACTTGATCTTAGCAGTGCCGACTATGAGACATTCACAGGCATTGCCATACTTGACCCGGACAATGCAAATGCAAAGAATTTAGCAAAGCTGAACGCCGCTCAGTTCACACTTGATATGAATATCTCACAGACACATGATGCCATCGTTTTGGCTGATGGTAGTGATACGCTTACGACTGACGGGTTGGTAATTTCATCAGTTCTTGATGGGGTACAATATTCAACAGCTGGCGGAGTAAAACTTCCTGCTTCGATCGATGCTGATATTACTGGGGGTGCTACGCTTAAACTTGGCATTGCGATGGAGCGTAAGCAAAAAGGAATAACGACTCATAACTCCTCAAACGACTTTCAATTAGTGCCGAAACCATCACCAGGCTATCAACATGGAAGTGAGCCAGGGAAAACGCCGAAAGCAGTTGAGCTCTTTCCTTTGAATCTTGGAAGATATATTACTTACGATTCCTATGCGACGGATTCAAATGGTGTGATAGATATTATCACGAAAGCATACTCATCTTTTGAAATTTTGAAAGTCAACCAATCACTCGGTGGTTTTTCAAATGTCGCATTCGCCAAAGATACAGCTGACTATACAGATTTTGCTGTGGGATCTATCAGTGATCTGCATTACCGTGCGGATGGGAATGGTGACATTCAAGTTTTTGCCGATAATAGTTTTCTCAACACGTTTATTCCGGCAGGCTTGAACATTTTGACTCCTCCTGACAGCTTCGTAAACTATCTTAATCTGACAACGGGGTTTAAAAAGCCATACCCAATTGTTCATCTCAACCAAACCATTGATATGTCAGGAATAACTGCCACAATTGATGTCTTGTCAAGTGGTACGTTTCAGGGGATAGACACAGTGAGCGTTCCGGCTGGGAAGTTTGATAGTGCTTATGTTTTTGCCATAAAGGCAGATGTTTCCGTCACAGTTCTTGGATTTCCATTTGCAAGCTTTGGTGCTAAGCAGACTTTATGGTTAGTAAAGGGTATTGGTATCGTTAAACGTAACTCTCCATCCATAGCAGCAACGGGACTCACCGTACCTGGAAGTGAACGTCAAATGCGAGGATACGGCGTGACGACGGTTGGGGTAGCGAAAGAGCGTGAAGCCGAAAAAGATGGATTTACACTCGCATCAAATCCAACGCGATCAGAGATACACATTATTTCTACAGTAAATAATGGCCTTTCAGGAAATGTTACAATGTCACTCTTCGATATTGCTGGCAGGAAAATCCGTAGTCTCTATACGGGGGTTTCACAAGGTGAATATACCTTCTCTATGACTGACCTCACAGCTGGAAAGTACTTTATTGAAATATCACGTGATGACGAAGTGCCTTCCATGCTTTCATTCGTCCTCATAAAATAAGAATGTTTGATACCCACTGCCACTTACAGACCGAACAATTTAGCTCTGATAGGGAAGCGGTTATCCAAAATGCGGAAGCACTTGGGGTAACAAGTTTTCTTGTGCCTGCGATCGACTATGCAAGTTTTGAGGGGACGCTTGATGTTGCGGCTTCGCATACCAATGTGTATTGTGCACTTGGTATTCATCCCCACTCAGCGAGTGAATGGAATGAGGAGATAGGGCAAAAAATCATAACCGAAGCAAAGAATAACCCGAAAGTACGAGCAGTTGGGGAGATCGGTTTAGATTATTTTTATGACTTTGCACCTCGAGATGTGCAAATACGTGCATTTAGAGAGCAGATCGAACTTGCAAAGGTCATCGAAAAGCCAATTATCATCCATACTCGTGATTCGATCGATGAAACCCTTGAGATCTTGGAAGACTGTTACAAATCGGTCGGGAAAACGTACCTTTTCGGACAGCTTCATTGTTTTTCGGGCACAGTAGAGCAAATGCAACGGGCTGTGGAAGCAGGATTTTGTGTGAGCTATACCGGCAATATTACGTTTAAGAATTCCACGCTCACGGATTCTGTCCGTGAAACGCCAATAGACAGGATTCTTGTTGAGACAGATTCGCCGTATTTGGCACCTGTTCCGCATCGCGGAAAACGCAATTCGCCGGAATATCTTCCACTTATTGCACAAAAGATCGCTGAAATTAAAAGTATTGATATTAACGAAGTAATGACGCGAACAACGCACAACGCTAAACGTCTTTTTCTTGGAGTAGCATCGCTCCTCCTTATTCTTCTTGCAGGGTTATCGTCAGATGCTGCGCATGCCCAAGTTGGAAGCCGTCCCCCGGATTCTGTTATGACGAAAGACCGTCGTGATGCCGAGGAAATGATAAAGAAGCAACGTGATCAACTGTTGAAGTTAGATGAAGAACGCAGACAGGATTCCATCAAAAGTGCGAGACAAGAGGAAGAAGATCAGCGAATAGAATTGATGCGTCAGGTTCAGAAAGATTCTGCACGTGCGGCACAGCGTATCGCTGATGATGAGAAGGCACGTCTCCGCGCCCTCACACCCATTCCTTGGAAGGCGATTAGTATAGGTGCAAGTGGGGGTATTGGTAATTTGGAGTTAAGCCAGTCCAAGGCTCGCATTACTCCGACTGCCGTATTTGCTCATTCGTTTTTGATCGGGACACAAATTAGTCGTATTATCGATTTGGAGGTTTCCTATAATTCTTTTAAGATCGATGATGACCTCAAGAGCGACAACCTCTATAATCTCGGTGAAAATACCTTTTCCGGTGGCTTTGATACTTCAAAAAAATATCCTTCCGGATACAATAAACCAACTCATGAATATTTACTTGCGACCTATATCGGAGTTGACTTCCGTTTTGTTTTTACTCCACGAAGTCCATTAAAGTTTTACGCAGGTTTGGGATATACTGCAACAACCATTACGAACAATCAAACCTATGACGTGTATGATTCGTCACGCGTGAAGACAAAAAGTGACCAGACATTTGAATCATCATTCTCTCATGGCGGAATAAAAGGACTGATCGGAGTGCGGTATGACTATGAATTGAGCGACCAGTTTATTCTCTCTCCCTTTGTACAAATTGGTGCAGCGTTTCTTTTTGCATCAGATGGTCAGAAATTTGCGTATGTATTCCGTACGGCCGCCGACCAAATTGTGTTCTCGCATACATCCATTGGCGTATCACTAAGCTTTGGATGGTTTACGGTGCCACGTTATAAATAGCCGCATTATCTCTATATCTGATGTTTAAATGCGTGCCCCAGCTAACTGCCGGAGCTATCTTTTATATGTTGCATTTTTTCTGCTGGGGAACATTGCGAGCGGGAAAACCGTAGTTAGTAGTGAAATATGCCAATAGAAACACTTCATAGCGAAACCACACGTATTGATGCGCCCAAAGCTCTCGTGGCTGATCTGCATTCCCCTATAAATGGGGAGATCGTTGGAGATTCTTTTTACGAAGAGAAGCTCGGCGAATTACTTGCCGCCTGCCGGAAGAATTTACGGGGCTTTGATGAGCAGATGATTCGCAAGGCGTTTCGCCTCTGCTACGATGCACACAAGGAAGATCGTCGCGCTTCCGGAGAACCGTACTTTGTGCATCCTTGGGCTGTTTCGATGATAGTGGCGACGGAAGTCCCGCTTGACGATGTATCCGTTGCCTGTGCATTGCTTCACGACGTTGTGGAGGATACAGCATATACCCTTGATGAAATACGTGAGGAGTTCGGGGATGAAGTGGCTGATATTGTTGATGGTGCGACGAAAATTTCCGATATTTTCAAATCGCGTGAGATAACCCAAGCCGAGAGCTATCGTAAGATGCTGATCTCAATGGTTAGCGATGTCCGCGTAATGCTCGTGAAGTTTGCAGACCGCCTGCATAATATGCGGACGATCGAGTATCTTTCACCGGAACGTCAGCTCCGAATGGCGAAAGAGACGCTTGATGTCTATGCTCCTTTTGCACATCGCTTCGGTCTTGCAAAGATCAAATGGGAGTTGGAGGATCTCTCCTTCAAAGTGCTCAACCGCGAAGCGTATGACAGTATCAAAAAAGCCCTTGTTGAGACCCGCATTGACCGCGAGACGTATATCGCTAAGTTTATAGATCCGATCAAAGTTGCGCTGAACGCTGAAAACTTCAAGTATGATATTATTGGTCGTCCGAAGCATATCTTCTCGATCTACAATAAGACGGTAAGGCAAGGAGCGCATGTAGAAGATCTTTACGATCTCTTCGCCATTCGTATCATTCTCGACACTCCGAACGACAATGATTGCTTCTCAGTATATGGCATCATGTCTTCAATTTATACTCCTGTGCCGGAGCGGTTCAAGAACTATATCTCCGTGCCGAAGAAGAATGGGTATCAGTCCATTCATACGACGGTCATAGGTCCCAATGGAAGAATGGTCGAAGTTCAGATCAGAACGAAGAAGATGAACGATATTGCCGAGCGAGGTCTCGCTGCGCATTGGATGTATAAGGAGCAGATCACAAGGACTGACCCAGAGATAGAAGAGTGGGTAAATTGGGTGAGGGAAGTGTTCGATCAGCATGGAGATGATGCCCCTAAGGCTCTGATGGAAAGCTTTAGATTAAATCTTTATCAAGATGAAATATATGTATTTACACCGAAAGGTGATCTGCGTATTTTGCCCAAAGGTGCAACCGTTGTTGACTTCGCATTTGAGATACATACGCACGTAGGTTTACACACGATCGGGGCAAAACTTAACGGGAAGATCGTCCCACTTCATACGAAATTGGCATCAGGCGCGCAGGTCGAGATCATCACCTCTAAGAACCAAACGCCGAACCCTGATTGGGAGCAATTCGTGGTTACGCATAAGGCTCGGAAGCATATTCGTAATTTCCTCAATGAAGAGCAACGATTACAGATCTCAGAGGGCAAAGACCTCTTCACAAAGAAGATCTCGAAAGCAAAACTGCACGTCAATGAGGATTCATTAGCGAAATTCATCGGAAACACACCGATGGGTAATCTCGGTAAATTCTATTGGGCGTTAACAGAGGGGAAGATTGATCCCGATGATTATTTACAGCGATTACGGGAATTCCTCAAACCCGGAACGGAGAAGAAGGAAGAAGCCTCTGATGGAGCTGCACCATCAACGGAAGCTCCATACATCGAAGAGTCGCGCAAGCAATCGGGTATTCTCATTCAAGGCAGACGAGATAACCTTCTTTATAGCTATGCAAAATGTTGCAACCCTGTCCCTGGTGATGATGTCGTTGGAATTGTGACGATCGGGGAGGGGGTAAAGATCCACCGCTCATCGTGCAATAACATCAAGAGGATGCAGACGGAAAATAAGACCGAGCGCATGATCGATGTCGAATGGCCTTCGACAGAAGATGCGGCTGAGTATCTCGTCGGTATCCAGATCATGGGTGAGGACAGACAAGGAATGATCAGCGACCTGACGCATACTATCAGTAGTTATAATAATACGAACATCCGCAGCTTTACGATCGATACAAAGGACTCAATGTTTGACGGCAAAATGACCGTCTATGTGAAGAACACGATACATCTTGTTCGTCTTTTGGAGAAGCTCCGCCGTGTGCGTGGTGTTACAAGTGCTGTCCGCTATGAAGAATAACCGGGTTCTCGCTGTTGATTATGGCTCAAAGCGTATTGGCTTAGCTCTCTCTGACGAACTGAGAATGCTTGCTACTCCTATTGGCATCATTGATACGACCAATAGAGCCCATAAGGATGTTTCGGAGCTTGCACAAGCCAAAGAAGCTGGGACGGTTATTGTTGGCTTGCCGACGACGCTTTCCGGCACCGATAGTGAATGGACAGCAAGCGTGAGAGAATTCGGCGAACGGCTTGCCAAACTGCTTACTCCACAGGGCATTACATTCCATTTTTACGACGAACGCCTCACCTCCATTATCGCTGAGCGCAACATCCGCGAACAAGAACTATCCAAATCCAAGAACAAAGAAAAATATCGCCGCGACGAAGAAGCGGCAAGGATCATGCTACAGGAATGGCTGGATAAGAATTCAGCATTCTGATACCTAGAAAGAAATCTGCGAACTTATGGTTTGCCACTTTGCCGCCTTGCCATTATATGAATATAATGGCAAGTGGCAAACTCTCTCTCTTCTACTTTGCCACATTGCCATTTTGCTAAGAAATTGGCAAGTTGGCAAAGTGGCACTGGGGAAAAGATACATCGGGATTTCCGATATATCTCCGCAATAGCTTCTGAGGGGGCATCAAAGTGCCGGAGGCACGACGTACTCGCAGCCCGGTATGAAGCGAAGCGGAATGCCGGGTACGCAACAAAACGACCAAAAGCCCTGAAAGGGCGGAGTACATCGCCCTTTCAGGGCTTGGGAAACATTGTGTATTCACGACCCAGGGTTTCGCCCTTCGGTCTCCACCCTGGGCTGCGGGTACTTCGTCCCTTCGGGACTTGGATGCTCGTGCATCCTTCTAAGCAGCATTTATCATCCCTCAATGGAAGGCACAACCCAAAGCCCAGGTCGTGAGTGCTGGTAGAGTCCAAATTATATTTTCACTTTGTTTGTAACTTTCGTCATTTCGGAGCATTTTATAGATAACGAGTCACGCCAGTCCCAGAGTCTGCCTCTTATCGTATTTCTTTGCCACTAAACTATTTCATAAACTTATGAAAGCTATCAGTACATTCACGAAGTGTATGGCGATTGCACTTCTGCTCGCGTTCGGCGCAAGCACTCGTATCGCCGCACAAACACCGAATACCGATTGTATTCTCCGCCAGACAGAGGAAGCCCTCATCGGACCAACTGCCGCAGGCGTAATGGAATGCAAACGTATCCGTTTATATAATCCCACACATCAGACGATCGCGATCTACGAGATCGGTCTGCGACGTGAGACAGAAGAATGGAAACTCGTCGAAGTACCGACACTTCCTATCCGTCTCGCACCAGGGAAAGAGATCACCATTGGCGCGTGCTATACGCCTGATGGGAATCACAGATCATCCGAAGGAAGAATCCGCACGACCTATATCTGCGAAACATCCGACCATCGTATGTATGCTGAGACGAAACTTATTGGCACACTCAAAACGTGTGCTCTTCGCCAAACGCAATCAGTTTCTTTTCCGGCACCAGTGCCGAATCAGATACGAAATTGCGAAACAATCAAGATCACAAATACTGGAAACTCCACAATTGGTGTTTTTTCTATTTTTCTTGATCCAGGGTCGAAGCAATTTACGCTTGGTGGATTACCTGAGCTTCCGTATCGCTTAGGACCCGGCAAAACGATCGAATTCAAAGCTTGCTACACACCTGATGGGACAGAGAGATGCAGCAAAGCCGCGATCAAGACCGTCTATGTTTGCGACGGCTCCGATCATCGTAGCTATGCGTATACACGTCTTGAGGGTTGCTTGAAAGCAACAACATCACAGAAGAGTCAGAGCCTTGCCGTTGGAGAGAATTCATCTTCTTTGATGCTGGACTTTACTGTTTCGCCTAACCCAAGCCGAGGTGAGACTCATCTTTCCGTAAAGGGTGCACTCTCAGCAACGATCGAAATTTACGATATGCTCGGCAAGCTCTTAAATCAATTCGATGGGCAAGTTGATGTACGGTGGGATGGGAAAGCATCGGACGGAAGTACTTTGCCTTCTGGTTCGTATATTATCCGAGCAAGCGGTGTTGATGAAAACGAAACCTCGTTTATTCTCTCGAAGAATATGCTAATTGTAAAATGATCGCATAGCAACGATCATCGTGTAATAAAAAAGAAGGACAGAATCCATAGTAGGGTTCTGTCCTTACTTTTTTACATTTCTTACTTTTTCCACCTTGAGAAATCAACGTTTAGGTCTTCGCCTGCGCTTCCACATGATTCAGCATCGTTTTGCGTTTTGCCGTAATGAATTTTCACTGTGGGATTCTCTACATGAATACTCGTGCTATCAGGTGTTCGGACGAAAAAGGAATAGTAGGTAATATCAGACGTTTCAGGTACACCATGATCGGCTATGGGACCAACCGTTCTGAATGTCTTGGTTTCGCCTGGAAGCATGTACTGCTGGACGACGATGGGAATAACAAAGCCATTGCGATTTCTTTCGTAGGTGAGTTTGAAAGTATCCGCATCAGTACCCGTATTCTTTACATCGATCGAATAGATCGGATAGAATCCTGAGTCTGTTGGGTCAGCTCCGGGAGTAAGGCGATCATAGACATCTTTGACAGTCGTATCCTTGAAGGTTGAATCAATAACCATCGGCATCGAGTTGCTAGGTTTAGGGTCGCAACAGGCTCCGAGGAACAAGCCCAACGTGAGAACAAGTAACGTCAAGAGAATATGTTTTTGCATTATGATTTATTTCTTCGCAAAAATGAAGGAATGAGTTTGAAGCCGGGCTTCTCTTTCATAACACGGTAAGAGAGAAGAAGTCCCACGATACCAAGCAGAATGTTTGCTGCCCACATTCCGCTCCAAGGAGAAATAATGCCACGATCAGCCAATTTTTCTCCGCCAATAAGGAATGCCCAATATAGAATAAAAAAGCCGATAGAGAAACCTACGCCAATGCCAATACCACCTCGCTTGGCAAGTGCACCGAGCGGTGCACCGAGAATAATGAAAACAAAACAGGCGACAGGCAATGCATACTTCTTATGTACTTCGACGAGGTAGCTTCCGCCATCTCGGGCAGTATTGTTGATCTGCGAAGCACCTTCAGGCAACGAGAAAAGGAATTGCCGAAGTTCATTCTTCGCTAATGCTTTTCTCGTGCTATCCTTATCAAGTGAGTCAGGAAGTTGGATGACTTTGCGCGAATCGGTGATGGCATCTGCAAATGTTACGAGTGATTTACGATAGCTAACGGTTTGTCGCTGGGCTGTCGTATCGCGGTTATGAACGAACTTCATAAGTTCAGTTGCAGAGAGTTCTCTATCGCCCCGTTCGGATTCACCTTGTCTTAGGAAATCAAATCCTGATGTCGGTATGCGTACTTGGTAGCTCGTAAAATGTCCTCGGCGATATTGATCTGGCTGTGCATTGAATGATTGATGGATCTCGCCATTTTGTAGATCCATGACCAAGAACTTAAAATCTTGGGTAAAGCTGATCGTGCCTTTTTCTGCCGTAAGCATTGCTACTTCCGCAGCATTTGCATGATTATAGATTGTTACGCCTTCGAGCAGGTTGGAATGTTCCTCTGTTTTTGCCGCAAAGATCGAGTACCCTGGAAGGGAATTGTCATTGCTGAATTCTCCTGCTTTGATGCTGAAAGTTGGCTTCTTTCGTTGAATATCATTCGCCAGATCTTTCGCACTATGATTTGCATTAGGCAGAATGTCGTTATTGAACCTAAGATCAGCATAGGCTAAGAGAAGGCCTGCTAGAAAGACAGGGAAGAGCATTCTTGGGAAACTTACACCTGCGGATTTCATCGCCGTCATTTCATTTGATGCGGCAAGTGACCCAAACGCCATGAGGCTTGCCACCAGTGCCGCCATTGGCAATGCAAGAACGACCATCCACGCAAGGTTGAGCACGATGAGTTGAACGATCGTCCATAGGTCAAGACCTTTTCCGACGATCTTATCAATAAAGCGCATTAAAAATTGCAGGAGGAATACGAACATCACAACAATAAATGCGAGGAAAAATGGACCAATATGCGCCTTGAGGATATACCACCATAGCCTTATAGAGGTACTCCACCAGTGGCGATCAAGAGGCGAATGTTCGTTTTGGATCTTCATTAGAGTAAGGTTGTAACGAAGAGGATGGGGGCAAGGATTCACTTTATTGCCCTAAAAGTGGAAAACATATAGAAGAAAATGTCGTAGCATTAACTTGAATTCACCTTTCTATAGCGTATTTCAGGCTATCAGGCGGAACGCATTATTGAAAGGGTTCTGTTAAATTTTGAGTAGAAAACTACACACAATAGGGTAGTACTAGCTTCTACAAGCACTTAGATGGTTTAGGTTTAGACAATACGTAATAAGGAGTATTTATCGACATATTGTGACTATTTACCGCCTTCAGTAGCGCGAGGGCATCATTAACATATTATGTGTCACCGAGGTAGGCATACGCATTCGCTATGATGGCGGCGTGTGCATTCTTCGTTTGTCGAATTTAACCTTATTTTTGGTGTATAAAAGGCAAGAGTTACAGCGAATAAAACGAACCAGAACTTCCGGCTCCTCTGCCGGAATGTTTGTGTTTGTCGTTGCTCTTGGCGCAATGCTTGTTCTCGCATCCTGCGCTGGACTGAAGAAATCTCAAAACACTACCAATAGTACCGACACCACCCGACGCGACAGCTCACGTTCGGCGGCAGTGCAGGCAGTAGATTCTGCTGCGAAGCAAGTGGAAAATACCGTTAGTGACATAAATAAAGGTATTGAGGATGTCAATAGCACGATAGATAATATTGTCGGTAAGGTTGGTGATCTTTTTGGTTCTATTATCCCTGGTTTAAAGCGCAAGGATAGCGTGATGATAGATATTCCGCCGCCGATTCCAAATCCGGCGGTCTCTGTTTCTCTGCCACGTTCGAGCGGATTTATCTCTACTCCCATCAAGCAGAAAGTTACGTTTGATTCGTTAGGCAATGCGACGGTATCAAATGTATTTCTTAACGGCGATACAAAGATCGGGATGTCACAAAGTTTGGATGATTATCTTGCTCAACGTTTAGATCAGAATGCAATAGATGGCTTTCACGATGCTGCGCAAAAGCGATCGGGGACTGCGGCGGCAGGTGCAGGTGCTGTCAATAGCGCCAATGCACAACAAGGCGGAGGTGGAATTTTGAGTGACTACGGAAGTGTATCGATCCCGATCCCACCATCAATCCTCCCGACGATATTTGGTAAGCCTTCGATCAATCTGCGTGTCAACGGTGATGTTGCTGTTCATCTCGCATATCGTGATAATAAATTCCTAGCAACGAGTGGTGCTCTCTTTTCCGGTTCGGAGACGGGCTTAGATTTCCGACAGGAAGTGAATATGAGCCTCAGCGGCTCTATCGGTGATAAGATTAATATCAACACGGACTTTGCAAGTTTGCGTCAATTTTCTTTCGAGAATTTATTTAAGTTGAGCTACAAAGGATCACCAGATGAGATCATTCAATCCATCGAGGCAGGTAACGTGATTCTTACGACTCCATCGAAATATATTGGAGTACAATCTGCTCTCTTCGGTTTCAAAGCTGTCAATCGTTTTGGTCCGCTCTATCTCACAGCTATCGCCGCACAGAAAAAGGGTGAGCGTCAGACAAAGAATTTTGGCGGCGGAGCAGGGGCGAATACAGGGAACGAGTATAACGTACAGCCTGCCAATTATCGTCGCAATAGTTTCTTCCTCGATACAGCATTTATCTCTCGCTACGAACCGTACTATTCAACTGAACCGCCGAATGGAAATACGGGATTTGATAATATCGTCGAAGAGGGGACAGTGCAGGTCTGGCGGTCTACATCTCAACAAGCTAATAATAAAATTACGGCGTATGCATGGTATAATTTGCCCGCTACGGGGCTTGGGGTGAAATATGATCGTGTTGCGTACGGTCCTCGACCAAGTGGAGCAACACCACCAGCAGACGAATTTCAAACATACCCTGTTGAGCTACTCGATACAAATCAATACAGGTTCGACTATAAGACCGGCGTCCTGACAATGAATCAGGAGCCAAGCGACCAACAAATGATCGCTGTTAGTTATCGTCAAGTTGGGTTGGGGCAAATTGGTGAACATTCTTCAGGACAAACTGACTATGTGTTAAAGCTTGTCAAACCAGTAGATGGATTTAAGAATCCGCAATACGCTACATGGAAAAATATCCTAAAGAATTCATATTATGTTGGGGCGACAAACGTCGATGCAAGTGGTTTTAATGCAAAAGTCCAATATACGTTCCCAACGGGGTCTGTCTATGAGTATATTCGTGCAGCAGATGGGCAATTAAAAACCATATCTGTGATGGGGCTTGATCGGTATAATAGCTCCACCCAAACTTTAGGACCTGATGGGCAAGTTGATCTTTTTAATCCAACGACGATCATCCTCGATAAACGGAACGGTACGTTGACCTTCCCGTACCTTGAACCGTTTGGTAAGCGCATCATTCAATTTCACCAAGAGCAGTTACGTAAGAACCGAACGTACCGACCCGATTCAACATTCTATGTCCCTGAAGTATATTCTACACAGCCAGACGTTCTTCGAAATAATATATCGAAGAATACGAATATTGCGATCAATATTAAGTACTCAGGCGGCACGTCTTCAACGCTCTCGCTGAATGCTTTTAATATCGTTGAGGGAAGCGTTCGTGTGAGTGCAGGTGGGCGACAACTTGTTGAAGGGGTTGATTATCGAGTGGATATCAATAGTGGACAGGTAACATTATTAAAACCCGATCTTGCAACTGCGGGACCGATCAGCGTTGATTATGATCAACATGATTTCTTTACGACGACGACAAAAAATCTGCTTGGACTGCGCGGGGATATTCCGATCCTTGATCGCGGATTACTTGGGTTCTCTTTACTGAATTACTCGCAGCGTCAGCAATCGCTCAAGACTCGTCAGGGCGAGGAGCCATTTTCGAATTGGGTTGCGGGAGCTGATCTGTCGTACACGCTCCCTTCGATGAAG
>JBKJHR010000183.1:0-7220 GCA_046598695.1 Kapaibacterium sp. (SeqCode) | reverse complement strand
ATTGCCTTTTCGATCTCTTGAAGCGTTGTCTTTGAGCGCATCCCAATTGATAGTTGCCCTGCCGAAAGGACTTGTGCCTGTGCACCGCAGAGAATCTCAGCAATTGCATTAGCAGGGAAAGATCGCCTGGGATCAACTAAATGTAAACGCTGTAATCGAAATGCTGCTGCTTGGCGGGATGAGATCTCACGCATTACAATTCGCTGAAAAGAAAATATATTCCGAAAATAAACGTTACGATGCCGAATATCTTTTCGAGTGTATGATTACGAAGTTTCATCGCAATACGTGCACCGAGATACGATGCAGGGACGGATGTGCAGGCAATGATCGCCGCAAGACCCCAGTCAATATGCCCGAGCATTGCGTGTTTGATCGTGCCGGGGATAGCTACCATTGTTACAGTCACGAGTGATGTTGCCTGCGCGACCTTCATTGTTCTCCGAAAAAAGCGTAAGATGGACGGGATATAAATGATCCCACCGCCGATGCCAAGCAAACCCGCAAGTACTCCGCCAACTGCGCCGATGGACATTGCTGGAATTGGCTCTGTTGGCTTCGGATGTTGAATATCGCCTTGCTTCAAAAGATATGACCTAACAAGAAAACTTAGCGCTACAAGCATAATGAAGATCGCCGTAACGATCATGAGCGTCTTTCCACCGATCACAGTTGTGAGTGTAGCACCGATCCATGTCATTGGCAATGCGGCGAGCAGCATCCACGCTGAGAGTTTGTAATCCGGATGTTTCTCTTGATGATATGCGATAGAGCTCGAGAGTGCCGTTGGGATAAGCATCGGAAGCGGCGTTGCAAGTGCAATAAGTGCTGGTACGCCAAGAAAAAGTCTGAGAAGGGGAGTCAAGATTATCCCACCGCCTATACCCATGAGCCCAGATGAGAAACCTGTTACAACCCCGAGGGCAAGTGCGATCAATACGTCAGATGTTGTCATGTGAGAATTGTATGAATTCGTCTGGCAGCGATATTGCATTCGAGAAGTAGTTTTTTCACGACTTCATCAGCTGAGAGTAATTCTTTCACTAATCCCGAAGATTGCCCCATTTCCAACTCTCCTTGTTCTATATCGCCATTGAACATTCCGTGCATTTCGCGTTTTTTCCCGAGGAGTTCTATCTCCTCCTCACGTGACGCTCCGCGGAGTTGTGCTGATAATGCGTCGAGTGCGAAGGCATTCTTTTTCAATCGTGCTGGAGCAATTTTCTTCAGCGTGAGAATAGTATCGGTATCCTTCGCATCGATTATAGCTTGCTTGAAGTTCGGGTGCGAACTTGATTCTATTGTCGCGGCAAAGCGAGTGCCGATCTGTACCGCCTGTGCACCGAGCGCAAGTGCTGCAAGCATTTGCCTGCCATCAGCGATTCCTCCCGCGGCAATGACGGGGATATTCACTGCATCAACGACCTGGGGGACGAGACAAAGCGTTGTAATTTCGTCAATGCCATTATGTCCACCAGCTTCAAATCCTTCTGCGACGACGGCATCGCATCCAGCGTCTTCCGCTTTTTTTGCATGGGTCACGTTCGCTACGACATGAGCAAGAAAGCATCCTGCTTCTTTAAATTTCGCGGCATGAACTTTCGGCGAGCCTGCGCTCGTAAATATGATCTTTACTTCCTCCTGTATCGCCACTTCTACGAGTACATCAACATCTCCTCGAATAAGTGGGATGTTCACACCGATCTGAGCGGCGACCTCCGTTGCCTTCGCATTGCGGATATGCTCTCTGAGAAGTTCTGGCTTCATCGAGCCTGCACCGATAAGCCCAAGCGCACCAGCACGCGCCGATGCAACGGCAAGTTTCCAACCGCTTGTCCAAACCATTCCTGCTTGAATGATCGGGTAGCGCAAACCAAGTTGTAAAGAAAGAGGTGTTTGCATTTCTTCAAAAATACGGGACAAAAAAACCTCGCACATGGAGTACGAGGTTTTTTACTGATCTACCAGATCATAATTATAAAGATTTTAAGAAGGCAATGAGGTCATCGCGCTGAGATTTGGAGAGTTTCTTTACGAAGTCCGCAGATTGTTGCGCTTCACCGCCATGCCACATAATTGCTTCTATGAGTGAACGTGCGCGTCCATCATGTAAAAAGAATTCAAATCCACCCACGATCTGCACTAAGCCCACTCCCCAAAGTGGCGCAGTGCGCCATTCCTTCCCAGTGGCAAGAAAATCAGGACGGTTATCGGCAAGTCCGTCACCCATGTCATGCAGGAGGAGGTCAGTATAGGGGCGAATTGTTTGGTTCGCAGTCTCTTGAACGTCTTCAAACTGTGCCGTTTTCATTTCTTGAATATGGCATTTTCCACATTTCGCTTCCACAAAGATCTTCTCTCCACGTTGCGTTTGTGCATCAAATATCTTTCTGCGTGCGGGCACACCAAGTGTACGCACATAATGTGCATTCGCGCGAAGAGTAATATTATCTACTTCAAGGTTCACAGAGGTATTACCATCACATTGTGGTTGATCGTGACATGCTTGAATAGGGAAGAGGGGTGTTGTTACTCCCATATCAGCATTATACGCCCCTGCGGTTTGTTGAAGGAGGGAGGGCTGATTTGCTTTCCATCCAAATCTGCCAATAGAAAGTTTTCCAGCTGCCTCTTCCCACACATAGTTTGCTCTGCCGGAGATACCGTCACCGTCTGCGTCATTTTCGTCAGCAAATGATTTGATCGTTTCTTCGGAAACGGCTTCAAGCAAACCAAGACCAAAGACCGGTGAAGGTACACGCGGAGAAATCATCGCATTCGTTGGTAAGCTCGTGTATGGATTGATGACTCTGTATGTCGGCTTACGAAGTGAGTATGCTTCACCATCAGGGAATGTGCCGGGCATCTCAGAATAACTAATACCCATCGTGCCTTCAGGCTTCACTCCCGCCACAGCCACATTTTGTAATTGATCGCCGAATCCGGGGATGGGGTTGGGTCCACCATGCGAACTTACTCCGGGTATGCTCAAACGGAAGAGCATATCGGTTACACCTTGCTCATTATCTTGTGCGGGGCGTCCGCGACCATCACGTCCGTGACAATTACGACATGATACATTAACGTAAATGGGACCTAATCCCGGATTATTTGGCGATGGATATGCGACAAATTTATTTTCAAAAGCTTCATCTCCTTGCAAATGGAAAAGGAAATTATATCCACTGAGCATCGGCGAAGGTGAGAAGAATACGTTCGACGTTTTGCCAAATACCGTGGCGTCTCCGCCGGAATAGGCAAGTGGTGATTCGCTATCATCCCTTAATGTGTCCGTTGCTGTTGTTTGCTCAGAGCCACATCCGATAATGATTGCAAAGGAAAGGATCCCTGCTATGAGAAGGAATTTGTTCATCATTGTTCGTTTCATATTCATACGCAGAATAAACTATTTTGTTGTGGTGATCTCAGCAACCGCATCCATTGCTCCCTGCACCTCATTAATGGCTTGAATTGCTAGTTCGAGCTTTGCCTTATTTGAGAACATTGCCTGCCCAAGCCATGGCTTCATATCACCAATCGCGGCAATCGCCAATTCGATTTTTTCGCGGACTGTTACATCAAGTTCAGGATTGACCTTTAATACCAATGTTGATAATCCTTTGCCTTCTTTGTTATATCCGCCAGTGTAGATATTCTTAATACTTCTCATGATGTTTGCAAAGTCAACATTCGTATTACGAGAATACTGCGATTCGATGTTCTTCGGATTTTGATTATAGAGTGCATCAAAGATCCTGCGACTACCGACAACATCTGTAATAAAGGCGATATTTTCATTCAATTCCTGAAAAGCATCTTGCTGTGTTTGATAGATCTTGCCAGAATTTCCCGCCTCTGCAATGTTCGCGGCATAGTCGCTGCCTGCAACATCCCACTGCGTGGCAAGGCTGTTCGTTCTTTTCGTGAAATCAAGCATGAGGGCGTTCAAATAGGCAAATTCATTATTGGTTATTTGACCTACTTGCTTATTGACGCTATCTCCGAAAAGGAGATATTCTATCACATGAAAGCCGCGAACAGACCCGCTTAATGTCGGTACTTTTTCAGGTGTTGAGACATCAATGGCGAGATCCGAAATGCTGATAGGCCATGTATCGATATGTACATCAGTTTGTGAATACTTTACCGGACCGAAAAGATATGCAAATGTTAACTCCCATTTACTTCTACAATCTCTCCATGATTCACGTGCAGAATCAAGAAGTGCAGTGGTTCTGTTGCCTTGAAGTGTTGTAATGGCATCACGTAACCGAACCGCTGAACGGTCAAGCTCATTATACGATGTTGCGATCACATCATAGGCAATAGAGCGAAGTACTTCTGCGCGAAGAGCCGTTTGAGGTGTTGATGTCGCAGTTACGCAGTCGCAATCCTTACATCCCCACGAAAGGAATGAACCACCCATCAACAAACCAACGAACATCAGCGTTGGGAAGATTTTCAAACGAAAGTTCTGTATTGTGTTACTGATCATCTATAATAGTGTAGCTTATGAGTTACTTGGTGAGGATTGTTGTTGCGGCGTTCAGGTCTATCTGCAACGTCTGTAACATAGTCTTGACGATCATGACCTTTGCCGTATTTGTGATAATCGCCTCACCATACCACGGTGTCATGTCATTTATAGCAACGACAAGGGCATCAAGTTCTTCGCGAATTTTTGTATCAAGTGCTTTATCTGAAGGCGCAACAAGTGCAGAGAGTCCTTTACCTTCAATCCCATATCCACCGAGATATACATTTTTCACACCATGAATAAGATTTGCGAAGTCCTGATTTGTGTTGCGAGAATACTGTGACTCGATAGATTTCGGATTCGGATCATAGAACTCCTTAAAAATAGTTGTGTTTTCTGGAGCATCAAGGAAGAATGACTGATTGACACATATCGTCTTAAAGGCATCTTTGATCGTTGCGAATTCACTCTCTGTCGTTCCGGCTTTCTCAACATTGACGGCATAGTTTGCCCATATCGCGGTCAGATATTCTATCTGTCTTGTGAACTCCATCAATAATGCGCTAAGGTAATCAAACTCGCGTTCTTTGAAATCGCTGATCTGCTTATTGACACTGTCTCCGAAAATCAGGTACTCGATGGTGTGAAATCCTTTGACTGATCCGTCACGAAAATGAATATCATCAGGGGTAAGGATCGTCCCGCCAAGATTTGTTGGGCTAATGGGCCAGGTATTAAGAGTCGAGATAAGGTTGGCTGTCTTTATCGGTCCGAAAAGAAATGCTTGCGACATCATCCATTTCGCTCTGCATACTCGATACGCTTCACGTGCAGCATCGAGAGTTACTTGTGTCTTTTCATCACGGAAGTGTGAGAGTGCGGCTTGCAATTCGATCGAAGAGTTATACAACTCATCGTAGGAGGTCGTAATTACCCCTGCGATGTCGTTGAAGACAGTCTGTTCCAGGGTGGTCTGGGTTGAAGGCGTTGTTGGGCAATCGCAATCAGTACAGCCAGTATATATAAAAGAAAGAAAGAAAAGGAATGCGAAGTATTTCATATAACCTGACGGAAAAAAAATCGAACAAAGAAAGAAACAATGACGCTTTGAACACTTTTTGAGTATATGCTTCCTTCTCAGATTTGGCTTAAAGGCACAAGCCAAGCCAACTCCACTAAGATCTATATTATTAAGACATGGTCTTAATAAGTTTAGTTTCCTTGTTTATAAGCATTCTGCTCAATAAGAACGATTCAGAGGGCTCAGAGTTACAACTATTACGAAAATGATTGGGTTATTATAGGTATGAAAAAACTTATTCTCTTTCTTTTGGCAATTGGTGCGGCAAATGCTTTCGCTCAAGGTGGCGGTATTGGCTCAATGCCCCGCACTGACATCGTGATGCTCCGCGCCGCCGTCAGGGACTCGCTCTCAAATGAGGTCATGCTTCGCATTGACGACCTCAAGCGGTTCGCGCTTGCCAATCAAATTGATAGCGCTGCTGCAATGATCGCCCACAATGGTGGGGCAGCAAAAACAGAGAAATGGGCACGCGGAGTAAATACGCAAAACCCAGAAGAGGCAACTCGCGTCGCAGCTTCTATTGATAAGATGAAAAAACTTGCCTGTGAATTCCCTGATATGAAGGGGGAGTATTATGCTGTCTTTAAGGATAAAGACAATCCTGCTGGACAAAAGCATCTCTACCAAATATACTTCATCAACGGGGCAAAGAAGCGAATGGTAAGCTTCACCTTTTTCCCGATCGGCGAGAAGTTGATGCTTGGCGATATTAACTAACATTGCCAACGAGCGACTCCCCAAGAATGACCATTACGTTTGTCGGTCCGGCGATCTCACGTTTCGTGCAGAATGATATTGCTATTCTCAAAAAAGAGCATAGCCTTAAAATTATAGACTCTGCAATGGGACGGGGAGGAAGTGCGGCAATCAATCTCATCAAACTCCATTTTAAGATCATCGGCTCGCTCTTTGGCTCCGACGCCATTTTTTTCTGGTTCGCAGATTATTATACATTTATTCCAACGCTTGTCGCGCGTCTTTTGCGGAAGAAAGCATTTGTTGTTGCCGGAGGATTTGATGTAGCCTACATTCCTGAAGTCAAAAGCGGTGCGCGGACACGAAAAGGGAGATGGTTCATGGTGCGCAATACATTCCGATATGCGAATCTCATCTTACCTGTTAGCAACTACGCAAAGAAAATGCTTGATGATGCTGTCCCACATCATGCTCCTGCAAAAGTGATCTATAATACAGTAGATACCAAACGATTTCCTTTTGGTGAAGAGGAGAGGACGCACTCAGCACTGACGGTCACGCAACTTGATACGGTGCTTGATTATCAGCTCAAAGGTATCGATCTTTTTATAGAAGCGGCAAAGGCAATGCCTGATGTTCAGTTTGATCTGATAGGTATTCGCGGTCCAGCCTTGGCGTTTGCTCTGAATGAGACCAAGGGTATGAGTAATTTAACGATCAAAGAAGGACCGATCGTATTTGAAGAACTTTTGCGTTACTACCACACTTCATCTGCGTATTGCCAACTTTCAATGGATGAATCCTTTGGTGTTGCGACTGCGGAAGCTATGAGTTGCGGATGTATTCCCGCCGGTCACTTCCTCTAATGAAGGGACGATGGAAACAACGGGAATACATCCGCAACTCATAGCTTCCGCAGTCGCAACACCAAAGGATTCATCCATTGAAAGTTGGCAATACGCA
>JBKJHR010000180.1:0-2636 GCA_046598695.1 Kapaibacterium sp. (SeqCode) | reverse complement strand
AAAATCCATCGAGGATGATAGTGCGTTCACGCATTCCGGGAAGTGCGGCAATGGTATGATTGACGAATCCGTCATAGACAACTCTCCCATAAATTTCATCAGAGAGAACGATAATGTTGTTTGCAACGGCAATGTCAGCAATACCTTGCAGATCTTCCGGTGTCAGTATTCCGCCCGTGGGATTTTGAGGCGAATTGATGATGATCATTCTCGTCTTTGGTGTGACGAGCTTCTTCAGATCCTCAATGTCAAATCGAAATTGCTTCTCTTCTTTGAGTACCAAAGGCACAGCAACGCCACCCGCGAGTTCGATGCAGCTCTCATAGATCGGGAAGCCGGGGTTCGGGTAAATGACTTCATCGCCAGGATCAACAGCCGCCATGATCGCATAGAACATCACAGGTTTCGCACCTGGGCAGACGATGACCTCTGTCGGCTCAAAGTGCATATTGCGGCGCGCACCTTCGACATCAGCGATCACTTGACGAAATTCCATCAATCCCGGAGCTGGACCGTAATGCGTCCAACCTTCGTCAAGCGCCTGCTTCGCTCGTGCGACGATGTTTGGTGCTGTATCGAAATCAGGTTCACCTATTTCAAGATGGATAATATCTTTTCCCTGCGCTTCAAGCTCTTTTGCTTTTGCGAGGACAACAAAGGATGTTTCAGTACCAAGGCGATTAATACGCTGTGCAATATGCATAAAAAGTGTTAGTTAAAGATCGTTAAGATATTTCTTTGTGCAAAAATACGCCATAAAAAGCAAAGGCAGACATTTCTGTCTGCCTCTTGGAGCGTTGTTATATTTTGGGAGGACGCAAAAAGGGAGGACAAGTAGTCACTTCTTCCAAAAAGCTCGGTATCCGTAGTTCGCAATGATCGTCGTAACTTTCGTCGAAAGATTCATCACGCGAATCTCATTCTTATACTCTGACGTATCCGGTGGAACGTCCACACGCTGACGGGTACTAAAAACAATTTTACTGCCATCGTTTGAAAACTGGGGATAACATTCAAAGACATCCTCGGTCATAGTCAAAGCAATCGGGCTACCACCTGCGACAGGAATCTGATAGAGATCAACCGCTCTATTGAGATCACCGCGATAAATGATATTGTCACCTGCAGGGGAGATCACTGCGTCGCTCTTGATCATATTATCATTTGTTACTTTTTGGGGCTTGCTTATGCCATCTGCTGAAACGAGATATACCTGATTTCCTGGATACTTCGTATCACGAATAACGACGATCTTGCTATTATCAGCAGTCCACGAAAGTGTTTGTTCAGTAAAGAAATCTACACTATCTGTAAGAAATTTTGGCTGTCCACCTGTAGTGTTTGTCACCATGAGATTATGCTCACGTCTTCCCGAATGATCTTCATCTGTCACAAAAGCAATTCTCTTACTATCAGGTGAAAAGGAAGGATAGACATCCGTAGAAATCTCGTCCATTATTTTCGTTTCAGATCCAGTTTGTACATCAACAATATGCAATTCACCATGATGATCGCCATATCGTTGCTCTACATAGAGTATCGTTCGCCCATCGGGTGAAAGTGCATTGTAGGCAATATCACGAGATGTAAAGATCTTTTTTGGTGGCAGACTGTCAAGCGTTGCCAACATCAGATCAACACGTGATGGGTTTTGAAAAAGTGCGAAGCTAAACTTTCCGCCATAGGGTTGGCCAAGTATTGCGGCATTCGCAACGAGCTTGACATTTCCAGAGCCGTCGTCATTCACTCTATACACAACAGGATTTTGTTTGGGGTACGAGAGTGTATTCGTATAATAGAGTTCTTCCGGCGTAGTTGGATCGGGTACGGGAGGATCAACAGCAATATAGCTCTCCTTGCACGCCATAAAGGCGAGTGAGAAAAGAAGAACGGATAGAAAAAGCGTTTTTTTCATACGATCTGAATCAAGAAAAGCAAGGGTCAAGTACGCAGACAAAAGAGATCACTCTTGCCACAACAGTATCACAACTTCCGCCGCGTACTTGAACTCTTACACTCATTTTAGAATCTCACTGCAATGCCAGATGTAATGCCAAGTTTCTCACCATGCCCCCATGAATTATGGTACTGGTACATCTGCATCATCCCTTCGATACCTGCGCTGAAAATCACACGATCATCAGGTTGCCACGCAAAACCAAGTGCCATTTTTCCCATCGGACCGGAAATCGTCCCGGCACCAACGATATGGACATAAGGCTGCAAGCCACCTATCAACTCGATCGGATCAAGCATATAGCGATAGGACAACCCTCCCCACAGAAGGTTAAATTTCTTTTCAACGGTACCGTCAGAGCTAACAACGTTGATCGGGAATGTCTCTTGCCCTACTTCGACACCGAGCGATTGATTTGGTGCAAATTCCCAAAGGATACCACCTGAGAGATTATTGAATGGGTTATTCTGACTCGATGTGATGTCACGATCAGGGAACACTCGCAATGCAGTATTACCACGCAATGTGAAGAATACCTTCTTTTGTTCGCGGGGTTCGGTTATGCTCTTGAGTGAAGAAATCGTGGATGCTTCAGGGTTGATGTTGATAGAACGGACATCTTCACGAGAATTTACCGTTGCAACCGTTTTTTCGTCAGCTACTGGGGGTGTTTGAACGC
>JBKJHR010000060.1:0-2747 GCA_046598695.1 Kapaibacterium sp. (SeqCode) | reverse complement strand
TTTCCCGTGAGAGGGTCATAGGTAAATACTTGTGGAAGCGTGATAAACTTTCCACCATCATCTTGCCACGTTTGAAGAATTGGAAGTGATGATAATTCAGGGTCAGTTACATATTGTTGTGACGGAGCATTCGATGGATGTCTGACGAACGTCCCCAGCAATCGCCCCGCCATTGGCTTAAGTGCATTGAATACCTTCGCAGGTTTTGGTGGAAGAAGTTCTTCAACAGTGTGAATTAGTTTTGCTCCGAGAGCATTTGGGTCTTCGCCAATTGCGAATTCTACTCTCCGATTGCTCGAAAGGAGGTTCATTGCCAGTGGATATTTCGAGCCGATGACATTCTCGAAAAGTATTGCCTTACCGTTTTCCAAGAGCGAACGAATTGCGATTGCAGAGGTCTCGAGATACGGATCAACAGGCGCAGTAATGCGGATGAGTTCATCTTCTTTCTCTAAGAAGTCCACGAAAGACCTAAGCGAATGAAAGATCGGACGTGCCATACCTATTCCATATCCTCCGCACGCCAACCTTTACCAACATTCACTCCGCATTGCTGGAGCACTTTATTGACGAAGCCTTGTACGTATTCTTCAACGGTCTTGGGGACAAAATACAGCGGCGGGGAGATCGGCATCACAACAACTCCTTCGCGTGAGAGCATTGCAAGTTGTTCGAGCGTGATGGTTGATAGAGGTGTCTCCCGAACACAAATGATCAACTTATATCGCTCCTTCAAGCAGACAGCCGCCGTTCGGGTAATGAGCGTATCACCAATTCCTGATGCGATCTTCCCTATCGTAGATGTTGAAGCAGGAATAATGATAAAGGCATCAAGCCCTGTCGTGCCCGATGCAAGTGGTGCCGTCATGTCGGTATCGGCAAAGGCACGTTTGTAATACGGGGCAAGATCAGCAAGCGGGTCATGCAAGCCAAGTTCATCTTTCATCACAGCTTTCCCCCATTTGCTCATCACAACAAATTTATCATGAGGGTAGCGTTTCAGGAAATCTTGGGCATAGATCGCTCCGCTTGAGCCAGTGATCCCGACGGCAACACGAGGTGTACGTTCATCCATATTCATCATTTCATCAATAAGTAGCTACTCATAAATACATCAGCAAAAACCACAAAGCCAATGATCGTATTAATATGGAAGAATGCGAGTTCAACATTATCCGCTTTCTTATGCTCCAAGAAAAGAAGTGCCGCTGCTAAGACAAGCAGGACTGCGCCCACAATACTACCCGGATATGCAGTCAAATACACGCCGACAAGAAAGAGATAGGAAATAACGTGTGTCAGTGCCGCATACTGTAATGCTTTCTTTCTGCCAAAATGCGAAGGGAAAGAATGAAGCCCTTCTCGCTTATCGAACTCTTCATCGCTTGTCGAATAGATAATGTCAAATCCGCTTACCCATAACCACGTAAAAACGGTAAGAAGTGCGACGGGGATCAGAAACGCATCAAACGTGGGACGTATTGCCAAATATCCACCGAGCGGACCAAGAGCAAGCGATAGCCCTACTCCGAAATGCGCGAAGATCGTGAAACGCTTCATGAACGGATAGAGCACAAATACAACAAGCGGTATTGGCGAAAGCACAAAGCAGAGAGTATTGATACTCCATGCCGCCCAAAGATACAAAGCCAAACCAGCGACCATCACTGCATATCCCTGATTCAGGTTCATTCGTCCTGCGGGAAGATCGCGCATTGATGTCCGAGGGTTCTTTGCATCAATATGGCGATCAATGATGCGATTGAGTGCAAAGCCAACCGTCCGTGCACCAGTGGCGGCGGCAAGGATCAACAACCCTATTTTCAAAAGTGCAGAAGATTCAAAATGCGTCAAGCCTTCTTGGTACGATGCAAGGACGGCAAGCGTCATGCCCGCATAGATCACCGGCAGCGAGAATACTGTATGTTCGATCTTGACGAATGAAAAATACTTCTTCATGTAGTGACGTTTTCTCGTTGCGTTAGCTTTTCCAGAGCGGCGTAGTAACTTTGTGCGCCAAGCCCCATGATCCTTGTGACGTTTGGTAAGCCATCGAGCACACTAAACTTCCGAAACTCCTCCCTCGTGCCAAGATCAGAGAGATGTACTTCATAAACAGGCTTTATATATGCGGTAAGTGCATCACGGATCGCATACGAATAATGTGTGAAGGCACCCGGATTGATAATGATGGCATCAGCATCGTGTCTTTCCGCATGGATCATGTCTATCAATGTACCTTCATGATTACTTTGCAATATCTTCAGTTTTACACCTATGGGTTTCGCAATGAGGCGTAAGTGATGATTGATCTCATTAAGTGTCGTTTTACCATATACCTCAGGCTCTCGTTCGCCAAGTAGATTGAGGTTTGGTCCATGCAAGATAAGAATGTTCAAATTAAAATGTAGTTTCAAGTTTAAGACTGATGTTGCGCACAGGCGCCATATTTCCGGCGATCTCAACATAATAGTAGTTAAGGAGGTTTTGCGCTTGCAGAATCACCTTTAAGGGGATGTCCGTCGCCTTCTTCATATCATAGCCGATTCGCGCATCGAGTACATACGCATCTACGCGAGCATCACCATCGGTTATTTGATTCGCAAGCAATGGATCGATCGCCTCAAACTTACTCACATATCGAAAATCACTTGAGAAGAATACTTCCCATTGACGAAGGTCAACGTGTCCTTGAAATAAATGCCGTGAACGGAAGTTGAGTATCTTCCCAGTCGTCTTGTCATGAG
>JBKJHR010000268.1:0-3505 GCA_046598695.1 Kapaibacterium sp. (SeqCode) | reverse complement strand
GACAATCGCCTTACACCATCAATCTCGGATTGCTCTATTCCGAACCCGATCTAGGCACATCTATCAGTGTTCTCTACAATACGTTCGGGAAGCGTCTTTATGAAGTAAACTTTTACTCAGGCGATCTGTATGAATTCCCGCGCAACGTGATCGATATTACAGCAAGCCAAAAGATATTTGAAAATCTTGATGCAAAATTCAGTATCAAAGATCTGTTGGCTGAGCCACAGTATTATGCGGAGAAGGAATTCGACAAGAATAATATCGATGCTACCAAGCCATCGGATAAAAACCCGAATGGTATTTATGAGAGAAAGAATGTAAAGGGAATGGGGCTTTCGTTGTCACTCTCTTATAAGTTCTAAGCCCTGTTAGATTGCCAAATGGTTGTACATAAAAACCCCTCCTGTCTGATTGACAAGAGGGGTTTCTTCATGAGTCAGATATATCTTAGTAGATCTCTAAATAGCGATCAAGCTCCCATTGGCTGACAGCCATTCTGTATGAATCCCATTCGGCAGTTTTTGCTTCAATGAGTTTTTCTGTGCAGAACTCGCCAAGTGCTTCTCTGATGACCTTATCTTGTGAGAGTTCTTCGAGAGCTTCCATCAAGTTCTTCGCAACAGTAGTGATTCCTCTTGCCGCTGCCGTCTCATCTGTGAATTCAAAGATGTTTTCTTCGACCGGAGCTGGAGCTTTCATCTTCTTCTCGATTCCATCAAGACCAGCTGCAAGCATAACTGCAAATGCCAAGTATGGATTCGCTGTCGGATCAGGGCAACGAAGTTCTGCACGAACTGCCTTCTCGCGTCCTGCGGTGATGCGAGGGATACGAATGAGTGCCGAGCGATTACGTTGACCCCATGCTACATACACAGGAGCTTCATAACCAACGACAAGACGCTTGTATGAATTTACCGTTGGGTTCAATATCGCATTCATTGCACGAATATGAACGAGCTGACCTGCAATGTATTGCTTCGCAAGATCGGAAAGCTGATATTCGCCCTTCGGATCGTGCATGAGGTTCTTCTTCCCATCGCCGGAGAAAAGTGATTGATGAACGTGCATTCCCGAACCGTTGATGCCTGCGATCGGCTTTGGCATGAATGTACAATGTAAGCCATATTGCATTGCAATAGACTTCAATGTATATTTCATTATCATCACAATGTCGGCGCAACGAAGAGCACCGTCGTACTTGAAATCAATTTCGTGCTGACCGATAGCGACTTCATGGTGAAGAGCCTCAACGTCAATACCAAGCTCCTTCAACGCGAACGTCATCTCCTTACGGATTTCCGTGCCAAGATCGCTTGCTTGGTCGAAGTATCCTGCTGTATCATGTGGAAGGGGAGTGAGTGTGCCGTGCTCATCCTTTTTGAAGAGGAAGAATTCGAGCTCTGGTCCTGTATTAAAGATCCAACCTTTCTTCTTCACACGCTCCAACTGACGTTTTAAGATGCCGCGTGGATCACCCTCGAATGGCGAACCATCGGGCATATATACATCGGCAATAATAAGTGCGGTAACAGCGCGTGACGTTTTTGTCCACGGGATAACGCGGAATGTTTCGAGGTCAAGCTTGAGATACATATCCGATTCCGAAATGCGGGCAAAACCTTCGACGGACGAGCCATCGAACCAGACATTTGAATCAATAGCATCGGGCAGCTTGGAGACGGGGATCGTAATACCCTTCATCACACCGAGAATATCGGTGAAGAGTACGTTAATGAATTCGACTTTCTGCGATTTCGCAAGATCAAGTACTTGTTTTTTGGTCATAGCGGTTGCAATTAATATGAATTATGAAAAAAAATTATGGTCGTAATTCCTCCAGTGGCAGCATTGCGGTTTCTTTCGGTGATGAAAGCACGATATTCGTCCGCGTTTGCTTAACACCCTTCCACGATTGAATTTCTGAAAGCAGTTGTTCTAAGGTAGAAGTATTCCACGTTCTGATCTTCAGTAAATGAGAGCCATCTCCGGTAACGGCGTGAAGTTCGAGAATTTCAGGGTGCTTCTTGGCATTTTCGAGGAAAGCGGGGTAGAGCGTCGAAGATTCAACGGTGACGAAGATAAATGCTGTTATATCCAAACCTAATGGTTTGTGTAACACTTTTGCGTAATATCCTTCGATGAGTCCGCGTTCTTCTTCAAGTTTGCGGAGACGTTCGCTGATCGCTGGTACGGATAAACCGATCTCTTCAGCAAGTTCGTTGCGTTTGGTACGTCCGGCAGTCTGAAGGCGTAGGAGAATCTTGAGGTCGGTCTCATCAAGCCCAAATTGAGCAAGTGTTGGCGTATGGCGTTGATGTTTGAGACTGGACATTTACGAGTTCTGGGCGATTTCTTTCGTAATTTTGTGTTGACGAGGCATATAACTTAACAAAGTAAGGTCAAAGTTCCAAATAGCTAATAAAATAAAGAAAATGTGGATAATTGATTTGCGAAGTGATACTCTGACGAAGCCCACGCCAGAAATGCGAAAGTGCATGGCTGAGGCTCCCGTTGGCGATGATGTATTCTCGGAAGACCCATCTGTTACGGCATTGCAAGAGGAAGCTGCCGCGCTTGTCGGCACAGAAGCCGCTCTCTATTGCCCGAGTGGGTGTATGACCAATCAACTGGCAATCGCTGTTCAAACCCAAAACGGCGACGAGGTAATTCTCGATGCCGATTCTCACGTTTTTAACTATGAGACAACTGCCGCAAGTTATCTCTCTCGTGTTCAGCTCCATCCAATCAGATCGAAGAAGGGACTGCTTTCGGTAGAAGACATATCTCATGCGATCAGAGAGAAGGCGTATTATATGCCCATCTCAAGGATGCTTTCTATCGAAAACACACTTAATCGTGGCGGCGGAATTGTCTATGATGTGGCGATGATAGAAAAACTGACCGCTTATGCTCATAGCGAAGGACTTATTACGCATCTTGATGGGGCCAGGCTCTGGAATGCTTGTGCGGCGACGGGTGCCTCGCCGAAAGATTTTGCTCAACACTTTGATACGATCTCGATCTGTTTCTCAAAGGGGCTTGGTGCGCCTGTTGGTTCGGCATTTTGTAGTACGAAAGAAAATGTGGAAAAGGCGCGACGCTTCCGCAAAATATGGGGTGGTGGAATGAGACAAGCAGGTATCATTGCCGCAGGCGCACTTTATGCTTTACAAAACAATCGGGCAAGAATTGTCGAAGATAATCTGAATGCCCGACGATTTGCTGAGATGATAACAAGCTCCAAAACTCGCATTAGCATTGACTTGGAGAAAGTCCAATCAAATATCGTGTTGCTTGATCTGCCAGATGGAGTTGAAGTGCAATCTGCGATAGATGGCTTGGCAGAGAGAGGCGTAAGACTATCGCAGGGAAATCAACATGCGCTCCGTGCAGTTACGCATCTTGATGTATCACGTAAAGATTGTGAAAATGCCGCCAACATCATCGCTGATTATTTTGCATAACGCATGACACCTGAATATAACGAGGCAGATTTTTTATA
>JBKJHR010000235.1:0-8402 GCA_046598695.1 Kapaibacterium sp. (SeqCode) | reverse complement strand
ACATCGATCATCGATACAGCATCATACTTGCCGGCTTTTGAGGCGAGAAGAATTTTCTTTCCATCTGATGACCACGAAAGCCCAGGAGTAAGAAGATGGAGTTCTTCAAACGCTGCTGTCGCTCCGCCACCGGAGAGAATGGTGCGTTCGTCCTTTGTATTAGAAAGGTTTTTGATCCGTACTTCGAATGAACTGTTGTTGTCAACAATATAAGCAACGTATCTTCCATCAGGGGATAAGACAGGAGATGAATTGAAGAAATTTCCAATTTTTTTGTGGTCTGCAAGAACTTCCGCAAATGAAGCGGGGTCTTCGTATTTTGCAAGGTCAGGGAAGTATTGCTTCTTCAGGGCTTCTTGGAATTTCTCGCCAAATTCTGCAATACCCAAACCGAACGTTGTCTTAAAACCAAGTTCGGGTGAGCGGGTTGTGCGTACGCGGTTCAGAAGCTCGCCGACTTTTTCAGGACCATATTTTTCTGCAATATACCAATACATGGTTTGCCCGACGCGATACTGTGTATAGCCACCAAGTCGTTCGAGAGGTGGGACGACTTCGGCAATCGTTGCATCACGCATGAACATGTCCGTCGGCGCATCAAGCCCATCGAGTGAAATATATTCAGCAAGTCCTTCATTCATCCATGTTGGGATCGTCATGCCACCCCCCGTAAGAAGTGCTTGATACGAACCCCCAGAGAACATTTCATTCAAAACTGCATGAACAAGTTCATGGTGAATGACGTGACGAAATTTCGAGTAATCACCTTCATAAGGCAATATCACCCTATTTTTCAAAAGTTCTGTTACTCCACCAACACCTTCAGGAAGATATTCGCCAACGGCGTTGGATTGCTGAAAATCATTGTGAGAATTGTAGACGAGAATAGCTATGCGATCAGAAATGTCGAAACGAACCGTGCGTTGGATACTCTGCAATGCAGGTTCGGCGGCTTCGGCGCAGAACTCAGCGAGTTCTTGCCCACCTTCGTAGTAGTAAATATCGAAATGCGGCGATTGGATGTATTTCCACTCAAAATCCTTGTACTGTACCTTGTTCTTGCCGAACGAAGTATTTTGTGCAACCGATCGGTCTGCGCATATCGCAAACATCACTGCAAGAAACAGGTAAATGAGACCTCTTTTCATAAATGTCGGACGTGACTATATTTAGCCTTAGTAGACTCTCTATAAGTAGACACAAAAAAATGCTAAAGGTTTCAGGTTCCTTCTCAAAAAATAGGGTATCTTTTATAATCATACCCAATTTTTCGTATTACTCAGCCTCTAATTTTGTCTTTGCTTCGGCAAAAGTCGCTTTAATTTTCTCATCCAATGATGGGAAAGAGAGATCAAGAGATTTTAGAGTATCGTGCAAAATATCTCCAACAGCCATCTGCATAAACCACTTATTATCAGCAGGTATCACAAACCACGGTGCTTTCTCTGTCGCGGTTGCAGTGATAAGATCTTCGTAGGCTTTCATATAATCATCCCAACGTTCTCGTTCGGGCAGATCCGCTGCACTGAATTTCCAGTTCTTTTCGGGATCGGTGATGCGTTCAAGCATTCTCCGCCTTTGCTCATCTTTCGAGACATGAAGAAAGAATTTCAATACGATCGTTCCGTTGCGTATAAGGTGTTTTTCGAAATTTTTGATAGACTCATACCTTTTTTCCCAAAACTTATCGTCAATATCTTTTACTGATTCGATCTCAGGGATGTGTTGACCGACGATGAATTCGGGATGAACTTTACATATTAGTACTTCCTCATAATACGATCGATTGAAAATGCCGATCATTCCGCGTTGCGGAAGTGCAACGGTCGTTCTCCACAGAAAATCATGTGCAAGTTCTGCTAGAGAAGGCTTTTTAAAGCTTGTGACGTCAACCCCTTGTGGATTCAGTCCGCGCATGACATGCTTGATCGTTGAATCTTTCCCTGCGGCATCCATTGCTTGTAGGACGATCAGTATCGAACGTTTTCCCTCGGCATAGAGCATTTCCTGACGTTTTGAATTCTTTTCAATATCATGCAATAGATCTTTCTCGGCTTCCTTTACATCAGAGAGTCCGGCAGTATATTTTGTGTCGAAATGTTTGAGGGAAAAAGAACTACCATCTGTAATGGTAATCTTGGGGTCTTTACGATAATTTGGCATAGAAGTATGTGTGTTATTCGATCCATTTTTCATCACGTATTTGTCCGAGGAGCATTCCTCCGACAATGAGTCCGGCTCCGAGCCACTCACCAGCGGTGAATTGCTCATTCATGAAAAGATACGCGATGATCGTTGCAACAACGGGTTCTAAAGTATAGATCAGTACTGCTGCCGTTGGCGTTATCTCCTTCTGATACATCGACTGCATATAAGTTGAGAGTGCTGTTGCCAGAATCGTTGTGTAAGCAAGTGCGAAGAGCGCATTGCCGCTTGGTACGAAATGAATTTCGACAAAAGGAAATGCCAGGCAAATACAGACAAGCCCCATGAGTAATTGCATTGCACTTATCATCAAGACACCGCCTGTTTCTGTGCCTTCTAAAGCTAAGGCTTTGGGGAGGGTTCGATCAAGTTGAAAAATATAGATACCAAAGGAGATCGAGCAAAGCGTTGTGAATATATCGCCAATGACGATCCCTTCAAGTGGGTAGGGATGGGTCAGGAAAAGTATACCCAGAATAGAGAGCGAGATCGCAATAAGCGTGAGAATCCTAAATTTCTCCTTTGTGATAATGCGAGAAATCAGCGGCGTCCAGATCACTGTTGTTGCTGTGAGGAATGCTGACTTCGATGTCGTCGTCGTCTGCAAGCCTATGAATTGTAGGATATATCCAGCGCCGAGTGTGAAGCCGAGAAGCACTGCCATCTTCCGAATTTCACGCTCTGCGGGAGTGCGGGGATTGAAGAGGACACGTGTGCCATCACGCGCTGATTTTGAAAAGGCGATGAATATCAGATAGGCAAAACCGAAACGCAATGCCCCGAAGACGACAGGTGACATATCCGGCAATGCTTTCTGGACGAGCGCAAACGTTGTGCCCCAGATGCTTGTCAGGAGCATGAGCATCACGATTGCCTTATTCTTTTTTGCTATTTTTATATGATCGTGCAACAATCCTCCATCGTAAGCGTAGCTAAACACAGATATGTTTGATTAGGCTCAGAAATTATTGTGTGTTTGTGTGGAGGCTATAGTGCGTATGTCATTCCAAGCGAAGCAACGTTCTTGCTGTGTGAGTAATGACATTTGATGACTTAATCACGCTTCCACAAAAATGATGAATAGGGTTTTCCTGCGTTCGATTGTGTTGGAGTGTTTGTAGTCACTTGTGTTAATATAAATCACGAACCCTATTACGAATTGTTACAACTTTAATTCATGCCGAGCAATGCAAAGCAGGCTCTCAAACATCTGAATGACGAGATTGACCTCCGTCGTGCTCAGATCCATGAGATCGCAACCGAACAACAAGGGAAATCGGGAATGCCCGATGATCTTTTACTTGATACCCCATTAACGATACCGCCTGAACACGTTGCCTTTTTCAAAAGGCTCAACCGTCACGCTGATCTTGCGAATCTTCGTTCACTTTCAACCCTTGATCTTGACGATGAGGCGACGAACTCTATCGGTTCATTGATGGAGCCGTTAGAAATGCTTACACGCACAGCAATTGATGTGCATACCCGTGCGAGCGAGGGTGTATCGAATGTGCCGCAAGTACGACCCGAAGTTAGGCGTGAGACGTATTCACGGCTTCTTCAGGCAAAAGAAATGATCGATACAGAATGCTCAGGTAATCATACGGTGGGGAGCCTTGCGATGGTCGCATGTCTTTCACACTACCACTTTCTTCGCCTGTTTAAGCAGGTGTTTGATTTTACTCCACATCAATATATCATCAAGAAGCGACTTGAACTTGCCTGTACGCTTTTGACGGAAACTGATATTTCCGTCAGTGAAGTGAGTCATAAAGTTGGGTTTGAAAGTCATGGGTCATTCTCCACACTTTTTAAGCGAACATTTGGGATTCCTCCGGCGCAATATCGGTTTCAAGCCGCAAAGAAGCAAATAGCGAAATAAGGTACAAAGTATAGTTGAAGGGAATTGAGCAATTTTGAATAAGTCCTCGCATCTTGGTCTGACGTATCTTTGCATCAGATTATTCAACTAATTGAGGAAATACAATGTACGAATTATACGCAAATCCGGAAATAGAAAAATTGCAACAAGAAATTGTTGATCGTCGCATGAAGATCGTTGATCTTCTGAAAGAAAATGCTATTACGTTAGAGAAGAGTTACAAACTCTATGATTCGCAAGACCTACCACTTGGCATTAACGATCTATTTGGTGATAAGAAAGACTTGATCGTCATCCATAATATGGGCAAGAGTTGTACCTACTGCACACTTTGGGCTGATGAAATTAACGGCGCTCACGACCATCTCGCTAATCGAGCGGCATTGGTGCTTGTTTCACCCGATGCACCTGCAGTGCAAAAGGAATTTGCCGGAAGCAGAGGATGGAAATTCAATATGCTCTCCGATAAAGATAGAGAGTTTTCCATTGATATGGGATTTGGAAAAATGAAGGAGGGTAGATATTACGCTCAACCAGGATACTCGACGTTCCAAAAGCAAGATGATGGCTCAGTTAAGCGCATTGGCTATGATGAGTTTGGTCCCGGAGATTTTTATTCGGGTACTTGGCATTTCTTTGATCTACTCGGTGAGGGAGCGAATTCATGGGAGCCACAATACTCTTACAAATAAGTATGAATCGTGCTTTATACTTTATTCTTCTTGTTTCGGCGAGTCTGCAGGTATGTCCCGTCGGAGAAGCACAGCTTAAACCTTGCTGTGCTGAACGGGTAGCAAATTACCGTATTCAATCAGAGGAAAGGAAACGCAAGTCTCCTGACTTACGTCAGGATGTTATTACTGAAGAATTGTAAAAACCTTAGGTATATGTTCATATCCTAACGTAGGAAAATTTGCATAAAATTATTTAGGCATGGAATTGTTAGACGGTTCCATGCCTCAATGGTTCATAAAGCGATATTGTGCGGTAGTAGCATCCGTCTATCTTTATAATGAGTATAGAGGGTATACAGAGCTTGATCGGCTATTCATTGCCTTGCAGCATATATTCCCACAAGAAGAAGAGTTCATCGCTGCAGTGCGAAAGCACACTGACGACGAGCATAAGCATTACCTCATGTTCCGACATTATTTTGAATCATGTGGTGAAATGCCTTTCGTTGTTAAGCGTTCCTCAGGCTACATTGATCGTTTCATTCGTCTTGTTTTCCGTAAGAACCTTGATGACCTCAAAATAGATGATATTGTTGCTGATGATACCACATTCTTCAGCCTATGCCGGATGATAATGCTGACGGAGTTGCGGGGGATGAAACAGGTTGAGAAATTACTTTCAACTTCCGTCATTAAGCATAACCAGGATCTTCAAAAGATATTCAAAATTGTTGAGCGCGACGAGCCGTCACATTGCTACCCCTATCAAAATTGGCTTCGATCGAAAGGATGTCATGAACCCAAGAGTAGCGAACGAATTGCTGACGTTATCGTCCATTACTCGCTCATCCTTATTAGAATTCCATTGCTGTTTCTCAATCCTTTTCAAAAACGACTCCTCGCATTTCCGGAATGAACACCCATAAAAAAAGCCTCTATACAGATGGTATAGAAGCTTTTCATATCTGAGGCTGATCGTCGCGTATTTATGCGCCGAACCGGCCTTCGATCTGAGCGCCAGAAGCGGCGCGGTATGCACGGTTGACCATTGAACGATCAACTTTGTGGAATTCCGTCTCCGGATTGATGCTCATAAGCACTGTTCCGCAGGCGATGGTATCGAGATGCTCCTTGTCGTCGATTTTCCGCTCGAAATCACGGGGCGGGACGAAAAGGATAGAGCGAGGGACCTCCACTGTGTGCATTCGTTTATGGTTGTCTGTTATCATGTAGGTGAAAAGATCAAGCCCTTCTTGTCTCTTCACGAGTGTTACCTGGCTTTCCATATTTCTCTCCTTGTTAAATAAGGTGTGTTTCACCGCAAGGGATAAGCCGAAATACCTGAAAGTGGTTTCGTCTTGATGATTAAAATCCTGTTATTAATAACTCCTTTTCTCCCCAGCACCCCTTTTCTGAGGCTTTGTAACTTTGGACACCTAAACTGTGTCTATATAGTTAGTACGTATATACTATAAACACCGCCGTTTGGCACTTTTTGGTACCATATCGAAAGAAGAAGGGAATGGTTACGTCCCTGAGCGCACCATCGAGGCATTTATTGCCGGCGATATGGATGCGTTCAAGTTTGTCTATAATAAATTCAGAGAGCGTATTTTCTCCTATTGCCTCTATGTGATGGGGAATAATACCTCTGCTGAGGATGCATTTCAGGAAGTTTTCGTCAAAGTTTATACACATAGGAGTCAATTACGACATACCAAAGCGATCAAGTCGTGGCTGTTGATGGTGGCGCGCTCGGTCTGTATGAACCAATTGCGGACATCGGTCTATACTCCTGATATTATTTCTTTAGATGAGCACCGTGATGATGATCGCTCCGACCATCTCGAACTCTCATTTTTGGGTATGAACCCGGAAATGCCCGAACAGATATTCCAAATGGCATTTCAAGAGATCGGTCCGATCTATCGGGATGCGTTTATACTGCGAGAAATAGAGGGGTATACATACGAAGAAATTGCAGAAATGACAGGGGCAACAACTATGAACGTCAAAGTGCGTATCAACCGCGCAAAGAAAATGCTACGCGAGATCTTGGCACCGCATTTTGATATGGAATTTGAAAAGAAAGAAAGCGAAGAAAAGGGAAAAGAAGCAAAGAAAAAGCCGAACGTACAAAGCTCGGTTTTGACAACGATATGATAAAGACAGGATTTGAAGATACGATCATCCGATATTTCGACGGCGAGCTTAGCGATGCCGACGCGGCGGAGCTAATGCACCGTGCAAGCGTAAGCCCCGAAATACGTCGTGTTATCCGTGAGCATGAAATGCTCCGCGAGATGGCGCAGAGTGCAAGCCGTGCGGTGATGGTTAGTCCTGCACTCGAAACAAAGCTCTTTGCTCATCTATCAACACTTGTGCCTGCCGAACCTCTGCGTAAAGAAGCTGCAGTCTTTATTATTAAGCGTCGCACTGTCGGTTATGCCAGTGCTTTATTGCTCTTGCTTGGCTCCGTCCTTGTTCCATTACTTTCGTCATCTTCGAATGAAGGTAATTCTGGTTATCGTCCGCAGCTCACTGCGTCCTCACCTTCAAGTCAGCAACCGCTTTTATTGGCATCGCAGAATAACAATGCCATCATAGATGAGCATACGTCTGTGAATAGTACTTTTGCTGGTACTAAAAACAAGGATCAATCAACGTCATTTGGGATAAAAAATGAGAGTGAGAGTCATTCATCACGTGTGACTGCGCAGAGTATTTATTCTGTCAAAGGTTCTGCAACCGCCCAACCTGTAGTTTCGTCTAATATACCTTACATATCGGGCGAGCAAGAAAGGAATACACCTCCGATATATGAATTAACGAGTGCCTCTGCTCGTACGAATTATGAAGATATTCTCAGCAGCCGAAGCGCCCCTCTTTCTTTTCAGAGTCTTCGTGGTAATGAAGATGAATATGCAAAAGTTGAGTTTAGCTTCCAAACGGCAAGTGGTTTCACCTCTCCAGCAGATGCAAGCCCCATCAAACCATTCGCTGATGAGCGCATAAGCATGGGCTATCATCTATCAGGATGGGATGTTGTTGGTGCTCGTCTTGGCTCGGGGCTATTCCAACAGCTTTCTGCACCAACACGTACAGAACGATATGGTCTGACCATGATCAGTCGCACACTTGAAACGAAGCGCAATTTTTCGGGTGAGGCATTCTACACTCGCTTAGTGCCGTTGTGGTTCGATACCCCTCTCATGGCGCAATTCTCCGCAGAAGCCGGTATTATCCCCGATGGCTATACATTCGGTGCGGAGGCTGGGTTACGCTTGCCGATCTCCTCGAGTCTGATGTTCGACTTGAGCTTTGCATTGCAGAGTGTTCATTCTAACGCCCCGACCGCAAAGGAAATATTAGCACAGGAAAGTGCTGATGGTTCGCCTGTTCTCTTACAAAGCTCAGATGTACATCGTACACTTAACGGGAAGTTTCACTACGGTATCCTCTTCACATTCTAATGAAAAACATTTTATCAACTATTGAAAAGGTTTTTCTCGCGGCAGTTCTGGCGATGGGGATAGCATCGTGTTCCCTTACGGATGCAATCCCAGAAGCACCAAAACCGATCACAACTGTTTCAGAATTCTACTATCAACTTGATAAAATTGGGACTCAATACTTATACC
>JBKJHR010000130.1:0-3639 GCA_046598695.1 Kapaibacterium sp. (SeqCode) | reverse complement strand
CCACGCCCCGAATATCCGCGCACACAACACACATTGACGCAAAAAACGTTCAATCTGATATAAATTACCTATGTAAGTGCTAATAAGACGGGATCCGAGCCTGCCGAAGGTGATTCTCAGATATACCACGCCTTTATAGCGTATTTTTGCAATAGGAGTGTTTTCTATTGCTACCATTTTTTTTATTGACATAATGAATAAACTCATTTGCCTTATTACTCTATCGTGCCTTGCTATTATTGGATGTAAAGATAGTGCCACAACGACACCGACGACGGATAATTCAACTACTCTTGTTGCAACGGTTATTGCTTCTGCATCAGCCCCTGATGTAAATAGCGCAACAATTGAATCCGCTTGGGATGGTGCTGCTCCGATAACGGTATCAGTTTCTCCGATCGGTACACCATTTACTGGCGATGTAACGCCATTCTCCGTTTCTATCAAAGCTGTTCGTACAGACCAAGACATTTATTTTCTCGCTGAGTATGATGATGCTTCGCAAGATATGCTTCGTCAGCCGTTAAAATTTAACGGTGGTAATTTCAGCGATGAAAAGAATTGGTCTTTCGAGGATAAAACCTATGACGATGGTTTCTCATTTATCTTTGAGCGTGACCCCGGCACATCAGGAGCGAAGACATTCGGTGCCAATGGTTGCACGATGCTCTGCCATGAAACAAAAACAGCGAAGTGGGATGCCGGGATGTTTCCTGAATCCGAAGGGCGCTACGATCTTTGGTATTGGAATGCTGGGAAATCTAATGGTTGTGGATTTGCCGATGATAAAGCGTGTCTCGGAAATCCGAATTTTGGCATCGTCGTCGATGAGCCGAATAAAGACATCTATGGCTTCAATGTCATAGATTTCTCACCGGGATTCTTACCATTCTATATTGCCGGAGGTACAAATGGTGGACTTGATAAAAGATATTTTATTACTGAATCCTCTGCTGTTGCCTTCGGTGCTCCAACGTCCAAAGATCCTTCGACTGGCGACATTTGGAAAGCAGGTGCACTCGTTCCTGGCTATACGATCAAGCCATATAGCGCACTTGACCCAAGCAGTTACTACGATGTAAAATCGAAAGGGTATTACTCAGGTGGGAAGTGGCATGTGAAGTTCAAGCGTAAGCTCAATACTAACCAGGATGAACTTGATGTTACCTTCGCTCCGGGGAATTCGTATGGTTTCTCATTTGCAGTGCATAACCACAATGCACCAGGTAACCATTACGGTGTGGCTGATAAGATGTTCACGTTGAAATTATAACCAGTTTTTATTGAGAAAACAGTACGTTTTCAGAGCTTTCTTTTTTATATGTCGTTGTCATTTCAGGTTTATTATTAAGTGTCTGGAAGACAACACAATAACGCTCGGTCAATTTCAGAAGTGCTTCGATCTTGTCATCTGGTGCATCGGTATCGAGTGCGAAATGAAGGTTGATATTCTTGAAGCCCACTGGTGCGTCTTTTGAGACGCCAAGAGTGCCTCGGAAATCAAGATCGCCAGTTGCTGTGACAACGGCTTTACGAAACTCGATCTCAAGTGCAGTGGCAACAGCATTCAGCGTCACTCCTGCACAAGCAGCAATGGACTCCATGAGCATGTCACCTGAACAAAGTTCTTTCCCGCTTCCACCTGCCGCAGGATGAAGGCCAGCATTTATTATTCCGTACTTCGTTTCAATACTTGCATTAACTGTATCTCCGAGTGTAGCACTGGCTGTCATTCTCACGATACCCGAATCAGCATCCTCACGGTATTTAGCTTTTAGTGGTGCTTGTGCGGCGCGTAAGGTTTGAAGGTTCATTGTTAATATAATAATAGGTTATAACGGAATATTTCCGTGCTTGCGCCACGGATTTGTTTGCTTCTTGCCTTCAAGCATTTGTAATGCTCGGATGAGGCGGAGCCGTGTTTCGGCAGGTTCGATCACGTCGTCAATATATCCACGCTCTGCTGCAGTGAAGGGATTTGCAAAACGCTCTTTATATTCAGCAATGAGTTCTTCTTCGCGCTTTGCAGGATCAGCAGCTTCGGAGATCTCCTTCTTAAAGATAATTTCCACAGCACCTTTGGGTCCCATCACGGCAATTTCCGCTGTGGGCCATGCGTAGTTCATATCACCTCGAATGTGCTTGGAATTCATCACATCATACGCTCCACCGTAGGCTTTGCGAGTGATGATCGTGATCTTCGGGACTGTTGCCTCCGCAAAGGCATAGAGAAGTTTTGCGCCATGACGAATAATGCCACGCCATTCTTGCTCAGTGCCAGGTAAGAATCCTGGAACATCTTCAAAAACGACAAGCGGAATATTAAACGCATCACAGAATCGGACAAATCGCGCACCTTTCGTGCTTGCATCAATATCAAGTACACCAGCCATTGCCATTGGCTGATTTGCAACGATACCGACGGACTCTCCATTGATACGTGCAAAACCTACGACGATATTTGGTGCAAAGTTCTTATGCACCTCGAAGAAACTTTCACGATCGGCAACCTCTTCGATCACAGAAATAATATCATACGCTTTATTCGCATTATCAGGAATAATGGAGTTCAGCAGTTCACATCTTCTTGTTGCGTCATCGTCTGTCTTGATGACGGGAGCTGTTTCACGGTTATTCTGTGGAATGTAGGTGACAAGTTTGCGAATACCCTCCAAGCATTCGAGTTCGTTCGGAGATGCAAAGTGTGCAACGCCAGATTTTTCTGCATGAGTGTCAGCTCCACCAAGTGCTTCGCTTGTCACATCTTCATGCGTAACAGTCTTGACGACGTTTGGACCAGTGACGAACATATAGCTTGTGCCCTCAACCATCCATACGAAATCAGTGATAGCAGGGGAATATACTGCGCCGCCTGCACATGGACCGAGTATAGCAGAGATTTGAGGGATAACTCCCGATGAGAGAGTATTGAGCAAGAAAATATCAGCGTACCCGCCAAGAGAGACAACGCCCTCTTGAATACGTGCCCCACCTGAGTCATTCAAACCGATCATCGGTGCGCCGACTTTCATCGCCATCTTCATGACCTTGACGATCTTCTCTGCATGGGCTCCGGAGAGTGAGCCACCGAAGACCGTAAAGTCTTGGCTGAAGAGAAATACTGTTCTTCCAAATATCTTACCGCAACCTGTTACGACCCCATCTCCCAAAGGACGGTTCTTTTCTAACCCGAAATCACTTGAACGATGACGGACGAACATATCGAACTCTTCAAACGTACCTTCATCAACAAGCAACGTAATTCGCTCTCGTGCTGTGAGCTTTCCTTTTTTATGCTGATCTTCAATGCGTTTCTCTCCGCCGCCAAGCATTGCTTCGGCGCGGAGCGAGGTAAGAAGTTGTTCGTTCGTCAAGGTATGATGTAGTTGAGATGAAAGATGATGAGAGCTAAATTAGAACGTCGCTTTGAATTCTCCGCTCGAAAGTGATCGTGACCCACCTCCACCACCAACTTGTGGCAAGACTCCGCTGAACGTCCCTTCGAGATTTGGCGAGATGGATGTGATCTTTATCGTACCACTTCCGCTTCCTTTTTTAGCATTATAGGTTGTACACGTATTGCCTGATGTATTCAGACAGTATTCGATGAGTGCTATTGCATCGCTTGAGACATTGACG
>JBKJHR010000120.1:0-5767 GCA_046598695.1 Kapaibacterium sp. (SeqCode) | reverse complement strand
CTCACACATTCCTATCTATATATTTTCTTATGATACACCAACAGAGAGCCTCCCCTTGGCATACTATCATACAGGCTTTACTTGGGGGCGTTCACCGCTCCCCTGGTATCCCGACACCGATACACTCATTACCGGACCGGCTATCGTTATACCTAACGGAGAGCGATTAGTTGAGGGTTGTCGGCTACGTCCCGGTGTTCTTCTTCACGAACTATCGCATGCATATCAACACGTGTTTAGCGATGTTATCACTACATTTAATGAGCAGTGGCAGCTTGCCGTGACGAGCGGTAAATATGATTCCGTCCTGATATCAAACGGCTCATATGGACGGGCGTATGCTTTAACCAGTGCCGAGGAGTACTTTGCAGAGTGCTCAACAGCATACTTCATGACATCAGAATCGTATCCTTTTGTCCGCGCGGAATTAGAAGAATTTGATCCTGTCGGAGCAAAGATGGTTCATACCATGTGGTATGAACCTGAAAAAATCTATGGGGAAAAGCGAGTCCGTGAAATACTCGGACCGCGGTGAATTAATTGTATTCGTTTGAAAGGAATGCGCCATTAAAACATCCCCTCCTGCTTCTTATCCTTCTTTTCTTTTGCGGCTTTCTTGAAGGTTAAGCCGCCGATGCTGAAGAAGAGTTTATTCATGGATGCAAAGATACGACATGGGGAAAGGATGAAGGCGGAAGGATGAAGGATGAAAGCTGAGGTGTATCGTAGGGGCTTGCCGCGCATGCCCTGTTCTGTTTCCCATTTCCCATTTATGCGAATATCGTAAGAATTACGGGGAGGGCACGCGCGGCGTGCCCCTGCGGGGCATAGGTGCCCGCAATGTTAAATCTGAAAATAATTGGTAGCAAGTTGGGAATTCTGTTGTATATTCATGGGGTGCTCTATGGGCACCTATTTACTAATCAAGGAATACGACAATGACTACACAATTTACATCAGGGGTTCGGGAGCAACTGGCAGCTATTCATGGAGGTGAGATCACCATCGTCTTGGGGGACGATGCAGCGCAGAATCTGAGGGCGAGCATCTTGCAGACCGAAGCACTCTCAAAATCAGGTGCCTACGATAAAGTCTATTATATCAACCTTCCATTCTCGCGTCGTCGGTTCACTGATGCCGCGAAAGAACTCGAATGGGAGCCTACTGGCAACAACATCCAATATCTGCAAGCCTTTCAAGGCAAGCTCATGGATACGGCGCGGGAGCTTCGTGGAAGGATGAAATCCCCTGAGCGAACCGCTATTATCATTAACTCCTGGGAATTAGCAAGTTCTTGCTATCGCTACCGCGAAGAATTGATCTTTACCCTACATGAACTTGCCATTGGGATGGGAGTTACCGTCATTGTCTATGCGTGCAATAAGCCACAATCTGTCAGTGTCGGGAAGGTGAATCGGACGGGTCTTGGGAAGTTGGCAGTCTCGGCAGATGCAGTCATCTCTCTCGAAGCACCAACGATCGAGGAAGAGATAGTACCAGTTGAAGAAGTAAAAGCTGAGGAAATATCTGCAACTCCATCGGCTGAAAACGTGATTCCGTATGCTTCGGGGGAAGAGATTTCGGCTGAAAGTGTAAACTCATCTCCCAATAAAACCAACGACTTAACTACCGCTGATATGCACCTATTAGCGAAGAAAGGGATCACCTTCCACCAACCCAGAAATTATGCAGAAAGGCAAAGGAAGAAAGGATAAAGGCGGAAGGATGAAGGATGAAATGAGATGCGCTTTGTTTGGAGGATGCACCGAAACGGCTGGATCATTGCTTTCTTTGATCCATTTCTCGGATATTACCAACCGAAAAAATCGGACGAATGACTGAACTAAACCTGATAGAGAAAGGGTTAAGGTACTGTAACTAAAGGTTTCTTTGTATCGGTTTTCGTTTCAAGGGGTTTTTCCACGCGCTCGGTTTTTGCCATCTGGCACTGAATACGTTCGACCTACCTTCTGAATCTCCGTACAGACGACCGTTTATATTTAATATCTGTATTCAATAGCATCTATATGAAAATCTACGTAGGCGGACTGCCATACACAACAACAGACGATCAGCTTCAGCAGATCTTCGCTGCTTATGGCGAAGTATCAAGCGCAAAAATCATCATGGACCGTGAGATGGGCAGAAGCAAAGGCTTCGGTTTCGTCGAAATGTCAGATGATGAAGCTGGCAAAAAGGCAATCGCAGAACTTAACGAAGCAGAGCTCGACGGTCGTAAATTGACCGTAAATGAGGCTCGTCCAATGCAGCCACGCGCAGGCGGCGGTGGTGGTGGTGGTTATCGCGGTGGCGGCGGCGGCGGTGGATACCGCGGCGGTAGCGGCGGCGGCGGTGGCGGTGGTTACCGTGGCGGCGGCAATAGCGGCGGCGGCGGTGGCGGTCGTTGGTAAACCAACCCCAAAACAGTCTTAAAACTGCAAGAAGCGACTTCAGAAATGGAGTCGCTTCTTATTTATAAGACCTTTAGATCGGTTTTACTGTGCTCCATCCCCACCTTCTTCGTTCGGCGGAGTTACCCCTTTTTCCTTGATAATGAAGAGATCAACGGCAGAACCTGCATCGATCAGATCACCAGCAGATGGATACGTTTCATAGACGGTACCGACTTTCCCTTCATGCTCGGCAAGCGTCACTTTCCCAACTCTGAACCTCGCAGCAGCTAGACGCTGAGTTGCTTCAACCTCGGATACGCCGATCAGGTTAGCCGGAACAGCCACTTTCCCATTTCGGGGACCTTGCGATACAACAAGATCAACACGCTTCGAGCCTGACATCTTCGTGCCAGGAGATGGGCTTTGATTATAGACATTACCACTGGAATCAGCGTCAGTAAAAACGTAGTCGGTCTTTCCAAGTTCAAGATTTGCTTTGACGATGGCGATTCGGGCATCATTCAGGGTTTTGCCACGGAGATCAGGGACGACGATCATTTCTTTACCACCTGATATAATAAGGTAGACCTTCCTACCTGGTTTGGTCTCTTCGCCACCTTCAGGGGTTTGTCGGATGATAAGTCCTTCTTTGATCTTCTCATCGAACTGCGTTTCGTACTTGATCGGATCAAAGCCAGCATCGGAAAGGAGCTTCATACCGGCTTCAACCTGTTTACCGAGGACTTTCGGTACAATGCCCTTCTCGCCACGTTTGACGTAGAGCGGCATGATGAGCATATCCATCACCAAGAGAAAGGCGAAGAAGCCGAGAATGCCGATCGCAACCCATTTGAGCCAACTATAGCGGCTCTTTGGTTTACGCACCGATGTGATAGGTCGTGGTGTTTCGCTCATGGTTGAACTGTAAGAATCAAGATTACTGCGAGACGAATATAAGCAATTATTGCTCCCTCAAGAACAGGAGATTGAAACGTAACGTTTAGCTTTGACGTAAGAGCTTTAACGTAAGTACCACGATTGCCCTCAAAACAGATATATCTGATTTTCTTTTTGCTGACCTCGGCAGTTTTTGTCGCGGCACAGCTTTTTGTCTTTCGGCAACTCGCGAAGATGATGCGTCGTGATTTCCCGACACAGGCAGAACGGGTGCTCCGAATCATGAAGTGGGTATTCATCTTGATGAACATCCCTCTCATCTTTCTTTTTTTCCGAAAGCAGATAGTCTACGATACGACATTATTATCGCAGATATTGCTCTATCCGTATACAATTTGGCAATTCTTAATTTTAATGTGGGCGGTGATACTTATGCCAATTGTGATCGTAAGAATAATACGGAACAGGTTACAATCGAAAGTACATTAAAGAATGCAGAACGAAGAATTAACGAATCATGAAGTGCCCGAGCTATCGCCCGATGGAATGTCGCGTCGGAAGTTTCTGCATCTATCCGTTGTCGGTGTCAGCTCTCTCGTTGTCGCGGGATGCGTAGGCGGAATCGCTACTCGCAATAACATCGAAATAACAAAGCTGACGATCGTTCTGCCGAACCTTCCACCAAGTTTTCGTGGCACAACGATCACCCTTGCGTCAGATATTCATGCTGGACCTTACATGACTGAGGGAAATCTCCGGAATGTGGTACAGAAGATCAATGAATTAAAGTCCGATATTATCTTGCTTCCAGGAGATTTTGTAACAACCCACCGTAACGAACTTCCTCCGATCATCGAGACCTTCCATGAACTTCGCGCTCCTCTTGGGGTTTATGCCACCACAGGTAATCACGAATATTACGTAGATGCTGACCTTGTTTCACGGGGCATTGAAGAGTGTGGAATAAAAATGATGCGTAATGAGAACTTTGCCATTGAGAAAAATGGCGAGAAGCTTCACATCCTTGCCGTGGATGATAAAGATGCTGACGACATTGTACCCTACCTCGAAGGAGAACCTGCTGAGCATATAGATGCGACATATAGAGGAGTGCCGGAGAATGCCGCCACTATATTGATGAATCATAAACCCTATCGTTTCGATGAATATGCGAAAACGGGAATCGGTTTGATGCTCTCAGGTCATACGCATGGTGGACAGATAGTCTTCGCTCGTATCGGCGAGACGAACTTCTCGTTCAGCCGTTTTGCTTCGCATTATGTTGAAGGTCATTTCGAGAAGATGAATGACGGTAAACATTCACAGATGTATGTTACTCGCGGAATTGGTACTGTCGGACTTCCAATGCGTTTTAATTGTCCTCCAGAGATCACACAGATCACACTTGCGTAGATAATCCTCGCGTTACACTCCCGTAACGTTCGAGAATAATATCATCACGTATCCATAATTAACTTCGTTGGTGACTCATTCGTTATACAATACGATGAGACGAACACCTATCGCGCCTCAGCGAAAGCCCAAGCGACGCCTTACAACGCACGTCGCGAAGGCTTCTTCACCTCAAGTTTCGATTTGCATATCACGAACACAACAACCTCCGAATATATTTATATTCATGAAGGGGAACCGGTTGATATGACAACCCTATCCCGTAGAGGATTTCTTGCATCGGGTATGCTTGCCCTCGGTGGACTTGCTCTTTCGAGTTGCGCTGGAGGAAGTGCTGGAAGCATGGTGAAACAGAAGGTCGCTGAAGTAACGTATGAAGATATGCTTATCCCAAATTTGCCTCCGCAATTTAATGGGATGAAATTAACCCTCGCTAGTGACTTTCACTCAAGTGTTCACATGTCACCGGCTGAGTTAAAGCAGATCGCTCGGCGCATCAATGATCTACAAAGCGATATTATTCTGCTTCCCGGAGATTTCGTAACTGCGCTTCGCTCAGAATTTCCGCCGGTATTGGAAGCATTTAGTGAGCTAAATGCGTCTCGTGGTATTTATGCCTCTACGGGAAACCATGACCATAGTGTGGATGCGGATATGATCTCCGAAGGGTTGGAAGATATTGGTATCAAAGTTCTCCGCAATGAAAATACATTTATCAATATCGGTGGTGAGAAACTTTATCTTCTGGGGGTTGATGATGATGTCTCTGATAGCATCGAAGAGTACGTGAAGGGTGAACACGCTCCCCACATCGAAGCAATGTTTAAAGGAGTGCCGAATGATTCAGCCACCATTGCACTCGCTCATAAGCCATACAAATTTGAAGACTATGCACAAGCTGATATTGGCTTGATGGTATCAGGTCATACTCATGGCGGCCAGATCGTTATTGCTCGTATCGGTAGACAAGTCATTTCACTTTGCTCACTTGCTTCGCATTTCGTTGATGGTATCTATGAAGCAACAAAAAGTACCAGTAAAACCAAGATGTATGTCTCACGCGG
>JBKJHR010000258.1:0-3947 GCA_046598695.1 Kapaibacterium sp. (SeqCode) | reverse complement strand
GCCACAACTTCATTAGAGAATTTGCCGCCGCCGCCTGAAGGCTTTCGATATGCTGTATGGGCGTATAACGACGACTTCTTCCCCCCTCAACAATTTTTGTATGGAACATTCACATCTGCAATGGGTAATGACGATGACGCAAGTGGGGATGCATACCCATTTCCCGGAGGTGCAAAGAAACCAGCGCTCAACACTCCCACAGGGCTTATCATCATAACGCTCGAACCTTTGCTTTGGGGAAATAATTTGAAGACGGTTGGACCATCAGCATATAGAGTGTTGCAATTCGAACGAAGCAAGAATATCGTAAGAGACAGTAGTTACGAAATGAATAATGCAACGTTCTCATTGCCATCAGGATATGTGCGTTTTATTGTGAAGCAATAACTTCAGTTGTAATATACTAAGAGGTACTATATGGAATTACTCTTTGAAGGTGAACACGGCGAAAAAGTAGTGGAGCTTGGGACGATCTATTGCGTCGGGAGGAATTACGTTGACCATGTGAAAGAACTTGGCAACGAGATCCCTCAGGACCCCGTCGTATTTACGAAGCCATACTGCGCCTTTCGTCAAGGTGCATATACTGCTCTTGAGTATCCGCCAGGCACAGAAGACTTGCAGTATGAAGGCGAGCTAGTCCTGATGCTTCGCGGTAATGGGCGTAATATTCCTGCGTTTAGCACTGCGGATATTATCGCTGGCTACGCTGTAGGGATCGACCTTACTCAACGTGACATTCAGAATGTTGCAAAGAAAAAGGGATTGCCCTGGTCTATGTCCAAAGGATTTGACGGATCTGCACAAATGAGCCACTTCGTCCCTTTTGATGCATGTCCGAGTTTCGATCAATTGGGATTTTCACTCTACGTCAATAGTGAACTTCGCCAACGTGCGTTTACAAATCAGATGATCTTCTCGCCAGAGATGATGGTCACATATCTCTCGAAAACGCAAAGTATGCGCACCGGAGATATTCTCTTCACCGGCACACCGGCAGGAGTTGGGAAATTAGAGATTGGCGATAAAATTTTCATGCAGCTTCATACGCTCAACCCGAATGAGGTGCTCGTTGATTTCCACTCGGAAGTCATTCCCTGGCATTAACATCAATATATAGAATCGTTGACACCATTTGGCACCGTCATTCTCGTATCCACAGCCGTGTACTTTCTCGGTCTGTTGGCATTTGTACCCGGTGTACTTCGTGGTGTCCTTCGTAATAGTCGCATCGTCAAATCGGATGATCTCCCTTCCATTAGTATCCTCATTTGCGCACGAAACGAGGAAGATGCCATTGAAGAATGCCTTGCTTCACTTGCCGCCCTTGATTATCCCTCAGAAAAATTAGAAATTCTTATCGTTGATGACCGTTCAACCGATAGAACTCCCGCGATACTTGCAGCATGGCAGAAAGATATGCCACATTTAGCCGTATTCATTACTCATGAAGAAGAGAATGGGATGTGTGGAAAGATCAATGCACTGACTCAGGGGCTTGATGTTGTCAAAGGTGATATCATACTCATGACGGATGCTGATTGCATCCTTCCTCGCGGTTGGGCTAAAGAGCATGTCAGCTGGTATGATGCTGATACAGGAATGGTATCGAGCATGACATCGCTCCAAGAACGAAATCTCTTCGATAAAGCACATTCGCTTGAAATGGTACAAGTCCTTGCGATGAGCATGGCGGCGATCAATTGCAACATTCCGGTTTCTGTGATCGGAAATAATCTTTCTATACGTCGTCAAGCATATCTTGAACTTGGTGGCTATAGCAATATCCCCTTCAGTGTAACCGAAGATGTTGCACTTTTTCAGTCTGTCTGGCGATCAAAGAAGTGGAAGGTCAAATTCAAATCAAACCCTGATCTTGGGGTCGTAACACATCCACCGCATGACCTCACCACGTGGTGGAGGCAGAAGCATCGCTGGGTTGAAGGGGGAAAGAAGATCGGTCCTCCAGGGTGGGTCATTATCATTTTGGGATTTATCGGTGCCTTCACAATGGTACTTGCGCCGTTTGCATTGCCGTGCAATTTTGTATTGCTCGTACTCGGTGTGAAGTTCTGTGCTGATATACTGATTCTTCTTCCGACGCTTCGTTCACTCCGCAAAGTATCTCTCCTTATCTATCTTCCTCTCTTCCAACTTTATCTCTTTACATTCTTGATGTGCGTACCGATACTCTATTTTCAAAAAGATGTTCTATGGAAAGGAAGAGTATTTCGCACATGAGGCGTATCTTCTTTCTTCTCGTACTTTTTCTTCCACTTTGTGTAAATGCACAATCCATTTGGCGACCATTAGCATCAAGCTTCTTGGAGCCTAATAGATTTGCGACGATATACGATCACGAAGCGACCCGTCTTGTCCTCGAAGCAGGATATGCAACAGAGTTTTTGCATACGAACCGTGTTGATTTTGGTGCGGAGATATTAATTTGGAGTGGACTTAAAACGCTTGATAACTTTCGCTTTCCTGTCGAGACTGCTGATTATTTCTTCGGTATCAACGCCATTCTCCCAGCATTCCCAACCTTTCCATTCTTTACATCTCGCATCAGACTCAGCCACATATCATCACATTTAGTTGATGGCACGAAAGATTCTGTCGTTGGGGGAGCAAGCAGTAAATACAGTAGAGAGTTTGTGAGTTTTGAGACAGAGTATCTTCCTTTCCTCGGCGAATTGCCATTTCGAGCAATGCTTGGTGTGAAATATATCTTGCATCAAGTCACAATAGTAGAACCATCATTCCAATTCATCGGAGCATTAGAATACACACCCATCTCTTGGCATAGCAACAGCCAAGATGCTGCATTACGGGGCGGAGAGTTATTTGCATCTGTTTCTACAGGCACTGGGCCGCAAGATCAGAATGCAAGATTTGCTTTAACATTACGCCTTCAGCCAAATGCACAACATGCTCTCGATCTATTCACAGCATATCATCTCGGCGCAACCATTTACGGAGTAGAGGGCGAACGAACACGCAATGGTTACGAGATCGGATTACGGTTTTCTACAGTGAGTTTTTGATTACTTTTGTGCTACAAATACATTCTTGAATGCTTCTTCCTCATCCGGCGGAGGTAAAGTGTTTGCATGATCTACGGCTGACTCTATCTCTTCTTTGCACTTCTTTTCTAGATCGGTTAGCTCATTTTCCTTCGCCCCTTTTGTTAAGAGCAACGCTCTTGTTTTCAGTACGGGGTCTTTCTTTGACCACTCTTCGAGCTGTTCTTTGGGGACGTAATCGAACGGGTCATGCTCAGCGTGTCCGCGCATACGCATCGTGACACATTCTATGATCGAAGGTCCTTTCCCTGTTCTTGCATGATTCACTGCTTCGAGCGTTGCATCATACACGGCTTCAATGTCCGTGCCGTCAACTGTTACGCCGGGAATGCCATATCCAATTGCGCGATCAGAGTATTTGGGGTTATGCGCCTGCTTCGCAACAGGAGTGGAGTATGCATACTGATTATTCTCTATAATGAGGATCATCGGAAGGACGAGCGTCGAAGCCATCATCAAGCCTTCATGCACTTCACCAACGGATGCTCCACCATCGCCGATATAATTCAGTGCGACGTTCTTGGTACCGGAAAGTTTTTGTGCAAGTGCCGCGCCTGCTGCAACAGGCACCATTGCTCCGAGATGGGAGACATTACCATAGATCTTGCGCTTCGGATCGGCATAATGTCCTGTACCATCAGTGCCGCGAGTCATTGCGCCTTTGCGAAAAAGAAAATTGATAGCCATTTCTTGCGGCGATAATCCTCGAACAAAATGCGCTCCGTTATCGCGGTGCATCGGGAAGATCACATCATCCATCGTCAGAGCCATCGCCGTCCCGACGGCAGTTGCCTCATTTCCCATTTGCGAATACACTCCACCAACGATCTTTGATTGACGGTAGAGATTTATCAGCGCGTTATC
>JBKJHR010000005.1:0-10576 GCA_046598695.1 Kapaibacterium sp. (SeqCode) | reverse complement strand
ACTGTGCCTGAGAGAATCCCTAAATCACTTGTGATCGGCATCTTCGCCGAACCAGTCACATTGATCTTCTGGCTTTCGCGCTTAGCTTGCTTGAATGCTGAAGAAAAAATAAATACGGCGATGATAAGACATACACCTAAGATGCCCATTGCTGGGATGAGTCCGTTGCGTTCTTTCATGTCAGCCATAACGATCGTGAATTACGTAATTACTGTGGATTGCGATGCATATTTTCTATATGCAAAGTTACTACATTTTGAGCCTTTATACATACACTTCCTTGTAATTTATTCGCAACAAGGGGTAACTTTCTGCCTGTAACAAAATGGGGTCAAGGCGTATTTATTGATGGTAGGGAAATAATTGTGTAATTTTGAAGAGAGAACTTGAAGATACTACACAGAAAAACACAGGGTGATTCACCACAAAACCACCCCCACACACAGCAAGGAGTAATTGATGAAAAAACTTATCACAGTATTCGGACCAAGCGAAGCATTGCCCGGCGATCAAAGTTATGATGAAGCACTATTGCTCGGCGCATTGCTTGCCGAGGCGGAGTTCGGCATCATCAACGGCGGATATGGGGGCGTGATGGAAGCTGTCTCGAAAGGCTCTGCCTCGAATGGCGGGGGCGCGATAGGTGTGACTGCCGAAGTCTATTATGCCAGAGGGAGAGAGGTCAATGAATTCATCACTCGCGAAGTCAAAGTGAAAAGTCATGTTGACAGGCTAATGGAATTGCTTGATCTGGCTGATGCGTATGTTGCTGTCGGCGTTTCGCCCGGGACGCTCGTGGAAGTTGCCACGGCATGGGAGTTTATGGTGAAGCAGTTCTTCCCGCCAAAACCCATTGTCCTTATAGGTGAAGAATGGCGACGCATCTGCGATGTCCTCTTCACACAGCAATACTATTTCGGCAAAAGCCGTGCGGTAAAGCTCGTTGATATACCCGAAGAAGCAATAGAATATCTCGTCGAGAAATTCGGTCCTCAAGAAAAACTTCCGGAGCTGAATGTGATGAGTTGAAGGAGGAAGTAGTATAAATTCAATACTTTACTCTCTACACCTTTTCGTTGTAGTTTACGTTATGTTTTGCAATGATACTGGAAAAAAAGAAACCTGCTTCTGATACTGATCTTTCACTCTATGTAGTTGGCAGACGTGCCGCGCTCGAACTTGTTCGGACTGATGAGGGTCGCGCACGGATCGAGAAGCTCTACGTTGTGCATGGTGTGCAAGAAGGCACGCAGATCGCGGAGATACTGCATTTTGCCCGTACCCATAAGGTAACCCTTGGCGAACTTGACCGGCGGAAATTTCAAGATCTTGAGAAGCGCGAAGCAAAGGGCGTGGATTCGCAAGGAGTCATGGTGCTACTTCGTGCTGGGCAGTATTTCGAGCTTGATGATATTCTCGGCGAAAAACGCACGAAGACAACGCCGCCATTTCTTATCGCATTAGATGGTATCGAAGACCCGCATAATATCGGCGCGATCATTCGGTCTGCCGAAGCTGCCGGTGCCGATGCAGTGCTCCTCCCGATGCGCGGTGCAGTTCTTACGCCTGCCGTATTCAAGACGAGTGCCGGAGCCGCACTTCATTTGCCGATCGTAAAATACTCCAACTTGCCAGAGATGATGTTCCGCTTGCGTGAAGAGTTCTTTCTGAAATGCTATGGGTTAGCAGGTGAAGGCTCGGAGACGATCTACGAAGCCGATTATTCCGAAGGTCTCTGCCTCTTGGTCGGGGGCGAAGAAAAAGGCTTGCATCATTTGGTACGCAAGCGTTGTGATTCATTATTGAAAATCCCACTTACGGGCAAAACCGCTTCGCTCAATGCAAGCGTTGCCTCGGCAGTTGCTCTGTTTGAAGTCTGTCGTCAAAGAGCGATGAGTGCTGTTTCTGCATCATAGATCTACAAGCATTTAATAGGTGCATTTTAGGGAATCCACATTACCGGTCTCTGCGTTGCAGAATCTTCGTTTTTCACTAAACAAATGTATCCCTATGAAAGCACTTAAAATTATTGGTTTTTCGCTTCTCGGCTTGATCGCCGTGGTAGCTATTCTTTCCTTCGTTATTCCGACAAAGATGCACTTCGAGCGTAGCATTGTTATCAATGCACCGAAAGAGGCAGTCTTCGCCCAGATCAAAAGCTTGAAGGCGCATGAGAAGTGGTCACCGTGGCTTGCAAAGGACCCGAACGCCAAAGTCACCTATGAAGGTACAGATGGAATGGTTGGCTCAATGAATACTTGGGATGGCAACAAAGAGGTTGGCAAGGGTACCGAAACAATAAGCCTTCTCGAAGAAGGAAAGCGTTACGAATCCAAACTCCACTTCATCGAGCCTTGGGAGTCAGATGCAGCCGCTTACATTACCCTTATTGATACAATGGGTGGTGTAAAAGTTAGTTGGGGATTTAACGGAGATATGTCACGCCCCTTCAATGTCATGACATTATTCATGAATATGGATAAGCAAATGGGTAGTGATCTTGATATAGGGCTTGGCAAATTGAAAACGCTCTGTGAAAGCATGCCTCCTGCCGTGACAGGCGCAAAGACTTATTAAATCGAAGAATATATCACGGATCCAAGCACGGAAAAAGACACAGCTAAGTGGCATACGAAAATATATTATTTCGTAGAGTAGATCATGCAAGTAGCTGCGGGGTAAAACCTGCAGCTACTTTTTTTAATGGGAAGATTTCCCCTTCTTCAGACCTTTCTTCACAAGCTCTCCCTTCGGTTCTGCCATTCCGAAATCCAATACTCTCTTCACATCATTTACACGGATAAGCTTCACCACAAGTTTATCGCCAACGCCATACGTCTGCCGAGATGATACATACGGCTTGGGTTGATTACCACCGCGATTAAAACTTGGTCGTTGCGGAGTGAGCACCATCTTTACTTCATCAAACATATAATATCCGGGTAATTCACGAATATGAAGTAAACCTTCGGCTCCATTTTCAAGCTCAACGAATACTCCATAATGTTGCACACCGGTGATCGTCGCGGGGAATTCCTCACCGACCTTATCGCGCATCACAAAAAGCTGTGCAAGCTTTGCCGAATCGCGCTCTGCCTCGACGGCTTTGCGTTCGAGTGCAGATGTTTGGTCGGCAATGTCCGGCATGATATTGAAAAAATACCGTTCGCGCTTGGTGGACATTCCGCCGCTTGACATATATTCTTCGAGCATCCGATGGACGATCAGGTCGGGATAGCGGCGAATAGGGGAAGTAAAATGCGAGTATTGTGTGAATGCTAATCCAAAGTGTCCGACGTTGTGCTCGGCATAGACTGCCTTTGCCATTGCACGAAGCATCAAGCCGTTGAGCATTTTTTGTTCGGGCTTGCCTTCAAGCGTGAGTAAGAACTTCTGAATAATTTTCGGCGATGCGTTTTCGGGATTGAAGCTATAGCCAAGTGATTTTGCAAGTCGTGCCAAATCACGAAGTTTTTCCGGGTCGGGGTCAGCGTGAATGCGATAAAGAAATGGCTTCACTGTTTTGGTATCTTGCCCCATCCGAAATACTGCTCCGGCAACAGCGCGATTCGCCGCAAGCATAAAATCCTCGATCATCTTCATCGTGCCGAGACGCTCATTGCGATAGGCTGAGATCGGATTACCGCTTGCATCAAATTTGAAGCGTACTTCCGATGTTTCAAAATCAATAGATCCTTCTGCTTTGCGCAACTCATACATCCTCAAACTGAGTTCGCGCATTCGTTTCAACAGTTTTGTATGTTTTCCTTTTCCTGTGACTATGCGCGTCTCCGCTTCTTGATAAGAAAACCGCATCGCACTTTTGATGACAGACTTCGCAAAGCTGCTGCTCAATACTTTTCCCGTTGCTTCTTCGACGATCATCATGCACGAGTATGTCAAGCGTTCGACACCCTCTTTGAGCGAGCAGATATTATTCGAGAGATGCTCAGGCAACATCGGGATGACACCACCTGCAAGATAGACAGATGTGCCGCGATAGAGTGCTTCGCGGTCAAGCGCAGAGCCTTCTGTTACGTAATGACTGACATCGGCGATGTGAACGCCAAGTGTAACAGTGCCGTCATTATTATCCACGAGTGAGACAGCATCATCAAAATCTTTTGCATCTTCGGGGTCAATGGTAAAGATCGTTTCTTTGCGAAGATCAAGTCGTTTTGCGATCTCTTCTTTCGAGAGTGTTTCGGAAAAGGACTCAGATTCTTTGACGACATCTTCAGGAAAATCTTTTGACAATCCGTGATCCGAGGCAAGTGCCTGCATCTCGACTTGAAACTGTCCTCGCTTGCCGAATACTTCTACAACTTTTCCTTCGGGGTCACGGTACTCATTATCCCAATCAAGCAATTCAACTTTAACTTTATCACCGGGCTTTGCACCGGCAAGGTCGCGCTTGGTGACGATAACATCACGGCGTAACTTTCCTGATTCGGGGCGAACATAGATCTGATGACGTGTTTGGTCGACTGTTCCAGTAACGAATTGCGCCGCGCGCTCAATAACCTGAAGCACTTCCCCTTGCGGACGTTCGCCTTGTTTCGGTGCGTAGAGCGAGACGCTTACCGTATCACCATGCAAAGCATTCGAGAGATTTCTGGTGCGGATGAGGATCGTATCTTTTAATCCGCTTGCTTTATCAGGATGTACAACGCCATTGCCCGTTGTCGGCTGAATTTTCAATACCCCTGTTACTTCTTTCGGTGTCAGGGGGATGAGTCCATATCTACGGCGTGAGCCTCGGCTGAGCTCGCCGCTTGTTTCTAAAGCGTGGAGTTCATCGCGCAGTGCTTGGTATGCAGGTGTATCAGATTTGATGGCAAGCATCTTTGAGATCTCATTCGTCTTGAATAGATCGCCGGGATGCGCATTGAAAAGAGTGATAAGTCTATCATGCAAACTTTCTGTCCCACCTTTTTGGCCAGAACTGCTTTGTTTGGGAGTTGCAGATGGCTTCGACGCATCCTGCTTCGATTTCAATTTGCGCTCGTAAAATTTTTTCGACATAAAGTAAGAGAAAAATAATCACCAAGCGGTGAAAAGAATATTGTAATGCCTTAGGGCATTATCTCCGAAAGTTTTTTTGTATCGATCGTCTTTGCTACTTCCAATAAGTGATCAGCCGATGTAGCTTTGTATTCGCGAAGGGAGATAACGCGGTGATCGCCACATAAGATCGTGAGCGTTGCAACCGTTTTTGAGGGGATATATGCTTTGATCGCCGACGCGCCATTGACTTCACAATAATATGCTGTGATCTTCTCGCCCTCGGAATATCCGATGCGCGAACCTGTTTTGCGAATCTCTACCATCTCTTTAATGAGCGTATTGGCGACGCGCTCATCTTGGTCAATAACGATGCTCCGCAACGTTCGTGAAGTGTCGTTAGTATATCGGAAGAAGTAAATAGATTGTGCTATGCCTTTCTCTTCGATATCCTTATTCTTTGCAAGCGTAAAATCTGTCAGCTTCGGATGAAATTGTGCTAAGACGCTGGGGCGCAATTGTGCAAGTGACCCAATTGGTATATCTTTTGATGACTGTGATTGAGCATCGAGTAATTTCTTCCGAATGCTATCGGGGATATTTGTATTTTCGATGGGAGTAAGCCCATCATCAGTGCTCTTTGGCGCAGAGGCAGCACCCATTTGTTGGGTCGTTTGTGATTGCGTTGAATCTTGCTTCGTATTTTGCTCAGCCATTTGCTTGGCGCACGATGCAAGAAAAAGAGCGCAAAGAACAAAGCCGATTCCTGTTTTCATAGAGGTCATTCTAAATTAACCTCAGTTAGGCAGGAGGCGTTTCCGAAAAGAGTTGGTTAACTAACGAGTTCGACCCGCTCCTCCAATTCATCAGCTGGGACAGAGCGCGGTGTGCGAATGAAGCATATCCTTGTTCGCTCGGTGCCTTGTTGGCGAATAAAGGATTTCCAACCGCTCTCTGCGGCGATGCGCTCGACGTGTTTTACTCTATCATTTGGGATGGCAATTTCCGTTGCGTGGAATCCGTCAGGCTCGAAAGTAAAAAGGAATTCCTCGACGAGTTCTTTCAGATCTTTATTCAAGAACAGAAAATGAATACGCGATTTTTCGCCTTCCCAGCTTACCATTGGCTCGAACGGCATACCGCTTGAAGAAATGAATGCCGTAAAACTCTCTTCCAATGCTCTCGGAAGGACGACATCTTTCGCACTTTGCAATTCATACACAGATGTTATGTCCATAGAGGGAGTATTACGTTTTCTTTTGGAGTTTTGTTGCTATCGATTCCGTGGAAAAAAAAATATTACATATCGAATCAAGCGCCGAGTACCCATTGCAGTCTGTAAAGGGTATTGGTCCGCAGCGTGCAGAAGCCTTGGCGAAAGCCGGAATTACGAGCGTTGAGGATCTCGTGACGTTTTTTCCGCGCAAGTATATTGACGCCAGGAAGGTCATTAAGCTTTCCGAAGCCGAGCAGTACCTATGGCATTCGGTCACGCTTCGCGGCAAAGTCCTTGCGGTGCGCCATACAAGTTTTCCGAAGCCGGGCAGAACAAGCATCACCATCACCGATGATTCCAAAGGCTTGCTCTATCTCGTGTACTTTGCATTTTCGGAATGGATAGCGAAGCAATATAAAGAGGGTGATGAGGTCGTTGCCGTTGGCTATATCAACATGTTTCGCGGCGATCCGCAGATCGTCCATCCTGAATTCATCGAGAAAGTAACCGAGAGCAAGCAGTTGATGGAGGGCAGAATGTTGCCCGTATATCCATCAAGCCAAGTATTCAAAGAGGTACGACTTTCGCAGATGCAGCTTCGCTCCATGCTCGAGCAGGTGATGTCCACGAAAGAATTCAAAGATGCGACTGTCGAAGTTCTGCCCGAGACAATTCTCGCTTCGCAGAATTATCCTTCGCGTTATGAAGCGATCTGCACGGTGCATAACCCCGAATCGCCCGAGGCATTAGATCATGCAAAAGAGCGATTGATCTACGAAGAGCTGTTCTTCTTGCAGCTTCGCACTGCTATCGAGAGAATTCGCAAGCAAGCATTAGGAGAAAAGGGGATTGTCTTTGATGCAAGTAATCTTACAACGATGCACTCTTCTGCGCAGACTCATCGCAATGACTCATTGATACAGCAAGTTCTTTCTGCTCTGCCGTTTACTCTTACGGGCGCACAGCAACGAGTCGTTGCGGAAATATCGCTCGATATGTCGAAGAAGGAATCGAAGCTTCCGATGAATCGGCTTGTGCAGGGCGATGTCGGAAGCGGTAAGACGGTGGTTGCATTGCTTGCGATGCTCGTTGCGGTGGAGAATGGTTTTCAAGCCGCGCTCATGGCGCCGACGGAAGTATTGGCGAAACAGCATTACGAAACGATCACCAAACTCACCAAAGATACGCCAATACATGTATCGATGCTTATTGGCGGACAGGCAAAAAAATTACGTACCGAAGTTCTCGCCGATCTTGCCGAAGGAAGAACGAATATTATCATCGGCACTCATGCACTGATCGAAGAGAAAGTGGAGTTCGAGAAATTAGGGCTTGTCGTTGCTGATGAACAGCATAAATTTGGCGTGGCGCAGCGCAAAGCGTTGAATGATAAATATACTGTTGCACCGCCCGACATTCTCATCATGACGGCAACGCCGATTCCGCGGACACTTGCCCTCACGCTCTATCAAGACCTCGAAGTCTCTACTATTGACGAGCTCCCATCAGGGCGTAAACAAATTGTAACGAGCATTGTGATGCCAAGTGGGCAACGTGCGCTATTTACGAAGATTCGAGAGTATGTAACAAGCCGTAAGGAGCAAGTCTATATTGTTTTTCCGCAATTGCAAAAATCCGAAACGCGCGATGTAAAAACAGCCATAAGCTCGTTCGAGATATTCCGCGATAAAATTTTTCCCGATCTGAACGTTGGTTTGATACATGGCAAGCTCAAAAGCGATGAGAAGCAGGAAGTTATGAAAGCCTTCCGCGAGAGAGAGATAGATATTTTGGTGGCGACAAGCGTCATCGAAGTTGGCATTGATGTGCCGAATGCGACATTGATGATCGTTGCCAATGCCGAGCGATTCGGCTTGGCACAATTGCATCAACTGCGCGGCAGAGTCGGGCGCGGAGGGAAGCAATCGGAATGTATCCTTGTGCCGAGCGATAAACTCGAACCATCAAAAGACTCTGCGATATCGAGTGATGATATTGAAGCGCGCAACGAATCGCTCGAACGCTTGGAGATATTAGCGAGCACAACCGACGGATTTAAGATCGCCAAAGCTGACCTTGCGATGCGCGGTCCGGGAGATTTTCTCGGCACGCAGCAATCAGGCTCGATCAAACTCAAGATAGCAGACCTCACCCGCGACGAAGCCGTCCTCGAGCAAGCCGCGAATGACGTAAAAAAGATCGTATCAACCGACCCCCAACTCCGCTCCAAAGACCATCTCAATACCCGCCAAGAACTCCTCCGCTTGTATCACCAAAAAGAAAGCTATTTGGAAGTAGGGTAAGGTAGAGATTCCGAACTTGAATTAAAACAGCTCGGTTTGTAATAGTATGAAAGAACTTGTCTTACATAATAAAAGGCTTGCATGATTCGCTAGAATTCCGGAATAATTTTTTATAGTAAATCCAGGGCAAAGTTATTGTGCCTTTTTTAAAACGAAGTTACGCAAGTTAGAAGCATAGAATTTACCTAAACTTCCCTTGACCCTTATTTTTAGTATAGCGAATATAATTGATCGCAACTTCTAGCACTTCGTCTCTCCCCTCTCTAACCCCCTTAACACTTGGCGTGACCATAAAATCAATTTTTACACCGATACGTTGTGTTGGGGTTCCATCTGGGTAATAAATACCAATACCAGACATTCTGGTAGTAACCCCTCCTGGTAAAAAGATATAGGATATGTTTCCATCTGCCCCCGCCGTCTGACTGCCAAATGTTAGTGTTCCTTCAATTGCCTGAAACATCATAGTACTGTATTCAGCATGACTCATTGTGTTTTCGTTCACCAACAGCACAATGTATCCTTTGTATTTTTTTACGTTTGCTGCAGATGTAGTCTTATTATGGTTGATGTTTACTTTGACAAGAGACCCGGGTTTTTCCATTATTGGAATGGCGCAAACGACCATATTGACCGAGTCAGCAACTAGATCCATTAAATGTCGAACAGTATTGTTTGGATAACCCCTTATGTCAAATATTAGGGTGCGGGTTGTAAAAAGATCAGCCATCGCTGTATCAATCTCTGCTTCCGTTAATCTTGACAGATCAATATATCCGATATTAGACTGTATTATTTTCCATGCTGGATCGTAATTAATTCTTTTTTGACTGAGAGAAGGAGATGACGTTGACAGGTATTTAACAGAAACTTCCTTCACCTTAGTACCGTCGTCAACACTAAGTATAGCGGTACGTGACGTATCTCCAGTGGTAATAAACATGTTAAGAATATTCTGTAAGGACACTTCATTTGAGTGAGGGGCAATTTTTCTAAATCTACTCCTAACAGTGTCAGTCTCTATTCCATTTATCCTTAAGATAATATCACCTTTTGCTAATCCCAGTGTAGAAAGTGTTGAATTAGCATTCGGGGTGGAAGGGGGATAGCTATTAACTATAACCGTTTTTCCTTCTATGTATGAGATTTCGATCGGTAGTTTTCCCGTTCCGAAATAATACAAAGTTGGCGCACTTGAAGTAGCAGAATGTCCATCAATGATCTCTGTACAAAGCTCCATAATTTTAAGGTGGTAGAGCGTATCTTGTGCATCAGCCATCAATGGTATATATGCCTTGAGTATCGAATCCCACGATAATCCTTCTTTGTAAGGATAAAAATATTCGATTATGTTCCAGTATCGGCTTAAGGCAAGAACCCGAATTGGTTCAGGTGGAAATAATAAACCCTTATACCATAAGGAGTCAGTCATGAAAGCAGAGATAGTATTTCCTCCAGTTGGGGAAACAAAAAAGTTTTTTTGAGGAGTAAAATCCTGCTTAATGTGATGCAATGCATTGGAAATCTCCGTTGTAAAGTGAGGATCGTTGAACCAGTCATCTATAACAATTGGCAGGATTGTTTTCCCAGCATATTTAGCGTCTGACACTATATGATGTTTTGTATTGTCACGTTTATTTTCCGCCTCTTTGTAAAGAGAATAGAGTACTGCATTAAATTCTTCTTTTGAAGTCGTTGATTTTATTATATTGTAGTAGGTAATAAAGGTACTGTCCCAATTAACATTGTGATCAGCAACTGCTGGATGAAAGTATTTCAACATACCCCATACTTTACAATATAAAGCAATACGGTCTGTTTGTTCTGCGCTTAGAGATGATGAAGCAGTAGCTACAGATGCGCACGAGAAAAAAATCGCAAATATGTATAAGAAATACTTCATTCGGTTGTAGCGCGTAATGGAATTGAACCACCTTCTTCGTTCAGAAGGAACGATGACCTACGGATAGACGAGCGCGAAAATTATGCGCGCAAGCTCCATAATCGTCGGGGTTGTCAGTCACTTTATATGCCCCAAAACAAGTATGCGCGA
>JBKJHR010000128.1:0-4003 GCA_046598695.1 Kapaibacterium sp. (SeqCode) | reverse complement strand
ATACGTTATTGTTAAATCCCTTATTGAAACTTGCTTAATTGCAAAAAAGTCCTTTTTTAGTTGGTGGTTGAAGCCAGATCAACTTTGTTGAAAGAGTCTTGGATAATAGCATCGCCGATAATACCTATCAGAAATAGCAGAATGAATGCCACAGCCTGAGACATTGCATTTTTCGTTACCTTCTCAACACCGCCGGCATATTGCCAAAGCCAATAGATGTTAACGATAGGAATGATCATCAACCATGCTGAAGGAATATCAGCACCGAGCCGACACATTTCATCCTTCGTCTTGACGCGCCAAACGATCAAGTAAATACCAAAGGTAATAATGCTGAGAAAGAATACAGAGATTGGGCTACGTTTTGTCATGATTATATGGGTTTGTGAATATGCAAATATACACACATTAAGACAGATCTACTCAGAACCTCTATAATAGATCAGAGGCAAGAAATCTTTGCTCCTTTCCCAATAGAGGACACTGATTGTGAATGGCATTAGTTAACCGTTATATTGTATATTACGTCCTGCGCTTATACCCGCGGCGGGGATTGATGTGGTAAAGTGAATTATATGTGCTCCCTTACTCAAAGGCGAAAGCATCAACCAATATCACGTACTTTGATGTTATAAGTTAATTGATTATTAGTCGCAATAATACGCTTTATCCCTAATATGGCTATTATTTCACAAAAATTTTACAGACGTTTTTCGAAATCCGTCTTGCGAGATCATGGCATCATCCATTAAACTTTATTGAGATGTATGTCTCATATTAGCAGGATACAAATGGTTATATCCGCGAACTTATGACTATTCACGATGCATTTGAAAAAGAAGGGGCTTGGCTTTTCTCCCGTCGAAGCTACATCCCATTAGTTCTACTCCCCTTTATGACGGCAGTCATACTCTTTAGCTATGACTACCCGCAAATGTTTGCAATCACATTTACTTGGGATATCGTCTGCTTACTCGTGACAATGATCGGCATGTCAATACGGGCATTCACTATTGGCACAACACCTGCTGGGACTTCAGGGAGAAACACCCACGGTCAAGTCGCCGAATCACTTAATACGCAGGGCATATATTCTATCGTTCGCCACCCACTCTATGTCGGAAATTTCTTTGTCATCATTGGCATTTCGATGCTCATTGGAGTTTGGTGGTTTGTCGTTCTTGTTGTCGTTCTCTATTGGTTTTACTATGAACGGATCATTTTTACTGAGGAAGAATACTTGTGCAGTAAATTTGGAGATAGATTTCTTCTGTGGGCAGAAGAGACCCATGCGGTCATCCCATCGTTCAAAAGATATAAACGTTCTTTGCTCCCATTTTCCTTGCGCACAGTTTTGGGGCGGGAATACAGCGGATTCTTGGCGATCAGTGCATCATTCGCCATTGTTGATCTCATAGAATATTTCTTGGGTTACCGTAACCCTCAATTTACTCTGTTTTGGACATGGGTATTTATAGCAACATTTGTTATCGCATTCATCCTTCGTATATTCAGAAAGAAAACACGCTTACTCTCTGTTGATGGTAGGTAGCGTGGTATATATGTTATCGAAGCACATTGAGAGATCTCATTGAAGTCTTGCCATCTGCGCTGATCCGAATAAAGTAGCTTCCATTCTGCAACATAGAAGTGTTGAAATGCTGTTGGTATGACCCCGCTTCTTCAAGGCGATCTACAAGCGTCGCAACATTTGCTCCAAGCACATTAAGTACTTCAATTTTCACGAATGCTCTTTTCTCAATTGCGTATGTGACCTTCGCATTGCCAACCGCCGGATTCGGATATAACGACCATGCAACATCGGATGCCGTTCTTGATACAGCGCTCTGTCCCGCATATCCGAGCTTCGAGATTGCGGTTGCCGATGCTGTACTGCTAAGAGGCGAAGCGAAGAACAATGTATCTTTTGATCTGATATAATAGAGATCGGCACCAGCTGTCAGGCTTGTAGTTATCTCACCAACTTTATCAATTGCTAAAGAGATATCATTGTAAATACTGCTGTTGTTCGCCATTACTATTCCTTGACGCGATGGCTTAAAGTCACGGTTTACAACATAGAGGATTGCACCATCAAATCCAAACTTTGATTTGATCGTCCCAGATGGAGAAACAAAACCGAACGTATTCTTAATATTTGCAAGAATAGCAACTTGCGTATCACGAACGGCAAAATAAAATGGATTCGTTACTTGAATTTTATGAAGCAACTTCATCTTTTCATCGAACTCAAGGATATGCGCATCATGAAGAGCATTACTCGACCACGGTGCAAGCGTATCTGTTCCATTCACCACAGCAGGATTTGAGATCGTATTCACCATCATAAAGCAATGTCCTGTTGATGGTTCAAATTCTACTTGATTTATGCTTACATTTGTTGCCTTGATCTTTGCACTATCGCGGTTAGTGATCGTTTTTGCATCAAGGTCAAGGTCCCCCGATGCATATATACCCGTTAAAGGAGCAGCGATAGGGGCATCAAGGATTCTCACCTTTCCGGGAGATACCCATTGAGCACCAATGAGGAATCCCATATCAGGAAACAATCCTGTATTTACTGCGCGGCGCACACCACCGTCTGCGGAAATTTCAAGAAAAAACTCAGCCCCGTTAGGCGTGATAACCGAATCACCCCAACTAATGGTTGGCCCACCAGAGGTGAATAAACAGATCGTGCCATCAGGCAAAACTTTGAAATACTGATAATCTCCTACAACTAACCGCTTACTCCACGCTTCTTTTCCATTCGCATCAATTTTGATAATGAAAAGAGCATTGGAAGTACTTGAGAACTTGCTTCCATCAGTCCGAGTGACTTCCCCGACAAAACGCCCGATCGTATAGCTATTTCCAGCGGCATCAACGCCGATAGATGTATGGTAGATAGTCGCTCCGCCGATCAAACGTGCATCCCAGATCTTCGTCAGATTCTTGTCAAACTTCGTGATAACGATCTTCCGAGTATTAGGCGCAGGGAGTTTATCGCTGATTCCGGCGCAAAAGATATTCCCTGAAGAATCCAGTGCCATCGCATCCCAATGCGTCTGGGCACTGACTCCTAAACTCTGTGCTGATAGCCATTGCCCGTTGGCAGTGTGGTTAATAGCAAGGAGTGAAAGTATCACGAGGGTAGCGTAGAGGCTACGTAGAGTAAATTGTTTGAGCATAAGTAGTCTGATTTGTATATTTCGAATACAAATATACGGCTGAACCCCACGAGAAAAAACCCAAGAATTAGAGGATTCTTACTATGGGATTGCGCTGTCTTTTGAGTTTGATATATAAAAACCCTTGGCGACGACCTAGCTTCACGCTTCTGACTGGAGAAGTATCATCGGCTTGGTGAACCCGTGTCATGGTCTTTGGAGAAGTCAGACCACTAGTAATGGTACTTACATGAAATAACCTGGATTTCCTCGTCAGTAACCCTATAGACAAGGCGATGTTCTTCGTTGATTCTGCGTGACCAATAACCTCTGAATTCATGACGCAATGCCTCGGGCTTTCCTATCCCTTCAAACGGGTCACGTGAAATTGCTTCGATGAGTTCAATGATTTTTTTGTGAATTTTACGATCAACTGAAATCCATTCATTGAACTACGCGAATGCCTTGGGGAAGAAAGATAATCTCCTCATTCAAGAGAATTGACGTCAACTTCGACCATCTCTTTGCCACTCTCGACGTACTCGATCGCCTCAAGAAGATGCTTACGGTTGGCTTCACTTCGCATGAGGTATTCGGTTTCATCCAACGGGTCTGCTTCATGAACAATAATCTCAATATCCTTCCCATTGAACATTGCCTTTATCCGTTCAAAGAAATCCTGATTGAGTTCGCTGCTATGTGCTTTGAAAGTCGTAGTCATAGTCTATAATACAACATACACAAGAAAATTGTTCAATCATAAAAAACCCGTCAGTGCATAGCATTGACGGGTTAGAAAAAAAACCCCTGGCGACGACCTACTTTCCCGCTCC
>JBKJHR010000041.1:0-9906 GCA_046598695.1 Kapaibacterium sp. (SeqCode) | reverse complement strand
GAGCACGTTAAGATGAAACGTCACATCGAAAATGGACGAGTGATTAAGAATATTTTCTTTGTTGAAGATGACAAAGAATTTATCGAGTCCGTCAGACTTTTCCAGTTAGATGATTTTCATGCGATGCTTACAAAAGCAGGGCTGAAGATGGAAAATACGTTTGGTAATTATGATGGGAGTGTATTTGATGAGAACAGCTCACCACGCCTCATTATCTTCGCTCGGAAATATGTATAAGATATTCCTTGCTATCACGCTGATACTTACGCTTGCATCGTGCGATCTATTTTCGACGCGTACACCCGAACCCCCTGATCTCGGAAATACATTCATCTGGACCCCCGCCTCAACTCCAAACACACTTTTCGAGAATTTCAAAGGGACATTGGAAGTACTTGATGCATCGAACTATGCGAAATGTTTTTTAGGTGAGAAGGATACACTTATCTCCGGCGAAAAATTGATCTATGCGTTTACTCCACGTACAGGGTTGGACGCAACTACGAAAGCGGCATTCCAAACATGGAATGTGACATCAGAGCAAGATTTTCTTGTGAAGCTTCGAGCCTCGTTGCTGACGAATGCTCGGCTCTCGCTTGTATTCTCGAATCTGAAGATCGACCAACAAAATTCTTCGAGTGCGCAGATCACGGCTGAGTATGTTGTTTCTATTCCCGTAGAGAGTAGCTCGTCAATTCCATCAACGATCAGTGGATCGCTGGTATGGACAGTGGGATTGATAACAACGGAGCAAGCAACGAAGGAATGGCGTATCGTAGCATGGACTGATCTTGCCTCAGGAAGCTCGACTGCTAAAACTTTTACTGATCTAAAAGCCTTTAGTCTCTAACAAGAATGCGATGGCTACCCTTATTGATGCTCACTTTTTTTTGCGCGGCGTGCAATCCGTTTTCGCCTACGCTTGACGAATCATTGCCGCAAAATCAATATGGTGATGCGAAGACAATTGATGGTTTTTTTCAAGCATTTCGGCTTTCGTATCAATTCAAAGATACATCAGTTTATGGCAAGTTGATCGCCCCAAATTTTACATTCAGCTATCGTAATTTTGATCGTGGACTCGACCTTGAATGGGGGCGCAGCGAAGAAATGCGCACGACGGGTTCGCTTTTCGAGTCAGCACAGTCTCTTGATCTGCTATGGGGCAATGTCCTTGATTCCAGTGGTACGGATAACGTATTCGATATTACGCGATCATTCTCGCTTAATGTGACGATCAATCTTGGCGAAATTTTGCATGTCGACGGCAGAGCTATCTTTCACCTTGAACGTCCAACGAAAGAGGATGGATGGCAGACGATTCGTTGGCGGGATGAATCCAATTTTTAATATTGCTTAATGAGCGCACAGAAGAACTTACAACTTGCGATCGAGCGACTTGGGCTGATAGATGCTATGCGTCTCATTGCCGAGAAATATCTAAAGCATCGAAGGCTGCTGGCATTGCTCAAGCAGACTCCAGGTGCCCTCACCCTCCGCACTCGCTCAGAATCCATCCCCCTGACAATTGACGACAAAGAGAAAGAAGAGATTCTTCTCAAAGCAGATGCAATGCTTGCGGATAAGAATTACTTTTTTACGTTTGCATACAAGATAGCAGAAATTGACGATCCTTGGAATTACGATCCTCTCGAAGGAAAGTATTGGCAAAAGAAGCACTATGAAGAGACGACTGTTCATACTATCGATTCTCCACGAGATGTAAAGATCGTTTGGGAGATCAATCGCTTCAAAGATCTGCCTGTTCTTGCACAAGCTGCATACATAACGAAAGAGAAAAAATATGTATCTGAAGTAGAAAGCCGTATCCTCTCATGGATAGAATCTAATCCTTTTGGTGCAACGATCAACTGGTCAAGTCCTTTGGAGCTAGCTATTCGAAGCATAAGCTGGACAGCATCACTCTCTTTACTTCGGGCAGCAGGGTTTATGGTGCATGATAATGCTGTAATAAAAAAAGCTCTTTGGCAGCACGCTGCATATATCCATTCACAGCTTTCTACAGACAAGATCGTCCAGTCGAACCATGTCATTGGTGAATTATGCGGACTCTATGCTCTTTCTTCGTTATATGATTTTCCTGAGGCGAAAAAGTATGGTATCTCAGCGAAGGACCTATTCATCAACGCAGTTTTAGACCAAACCTATACTGACGGTGCATCCAAAGAGTCATCGGGATGGTATCATACGTTTGTTGTTGATTTCGTTGATCTGTTTATTCGCGTTGCAAAACAGAATAACGATGAACTTCAGAAAGAATTTATTGATCGATTTGAGAAAATGATCATCTATCGAAATTCGATCACTGCGACAGACTATTCTGTTGTAAAATTTGGTGATTTTGATAATGGTAAAGCAATTGATCTTTCGCCGAAATGGCGAGATCTCGTATTTGGAGAGCAGCCAATACGAACAGGACACACCGAGCAGGTATTCAATACTGCACAGCATATTACTGCACGTATAGGTAATCAATACCTTTTTGTGCGTTGTGGCGAATTTGGTTGGGGCGGGGATGGGTTCTCATCGCATGCCCATGATGATTTTCTTTCTCCTAGTTTTAACTTCGATAGAAAAACGTTTCTCGTTGATCCGGGGACGTTTGTCTATAATGGGAATCCGTCAAAACGTGATGAATACCGCACTGCATCTGCGCATAATGGAGTTATAATTGGTAAAGCAGGCGCCGTGCTCAAACCTTCATTTGGTTGGAAGAAGGTTCGTCCAAATGCGACGATTAATTCTTTCGTATCAACAGACGAATCCATTGATGCCGTCTGTAGTTATGGGGAATGGAAAGATCAGCATCTCCGACATTTTCAGATGACAGCCGATATGCTCGTTATTGTAGATATATTCACGCTTAAGAGTGAAGAGCCCGTTGAATGGAATTTCCATTTTCATCCGCGCTGGCGAATAGAGTTGCTCTCTCCACAAAAGGCAATTCTTCGTGACTTCCGAGATTTTCACTTTATCGTCGAACTTTCCCAAGGCAATGCGGAGTTTGAAATGCTTGGATATGACTTCTCGCCATCATATATGGTGAAATCACCCGGACAGAAGATTCGCATCCGGAAAAACATCACAACGCAAGAACAGACTTTCCGATTTGAAATTACGCGAGCATCTTAGTAAAGGCATTTGGACGGCAGCTGATAAAGGGCTTTTGCTCTTGAACGGTTTTGCTATTTTGCTCATTGTCGTTCACGTTCTTCCCGATCGTGAGTGGGGTGTGTATAATATCTTCCAATCCATTTTTCTTATCATCTGCTTCATTGCAGATTCGATCTTCTTGCAACCGATGGTGAAGTTTGCAAGTGAGCATAAAGCAGAGGTGCGTGAAGTTCTTGCTGCAAGTTTTAATCTGTATGTTGCTTCAATGGCTCTCGGAGCACTCCTCTGTATTGGGACGATGAATTTTCTGGCAGATTTTTTGAATTCTCCTGAGATGCTCATTCTTATTCCGTGGCTCGCATTGTGGCTTGGGATGAATGTCTTTCGTAATGTTGGCATCCGCTATTTACAAATCTTTTATCGGCTTGGCGCTATCTTCTGGGTGGACTTTGCTTTCTTTGGTTCGATCATCGTCATGTCAATCGTTGGAGCGAAACTCGGTTATTTAAATACCTCTCTTGACTTCGTAAAGATCAATATCATTGGCAGTATTCTTTCAAGCGTTGTTGCATTCGTTCTTGGGCGAGATGGATTTTTGAAAATGCCGATCTTCAAAGTACCACGTGATGAATATGGTAAGCTCCTTTCTTTTGCAAAGTATCAGGCAGGGACGAGTGTTTTGCAGCAGCTTCAGCAATGGTCGGATAACCTCATCATCACGATATACTATTCACCGAAAGAAGTTGCTCTCTATGCATCAGCAAAGGCACTATACCGAGTATTAGATGCTGTCAAAGAAGGTGCAACACTCCTCATCGTTCCGATCGCATCACGCCTTTATACCAGTGGTGATAAGAAGAGACTTTCGACGCTTGTTGAACAGCTTCTCTTTTTGTCATTTATTCTCCTTGTTCCCGCAAGTCTTTTTCTCGCATTTGGTGCTGATTGGGTAACAGGGATTATCTTTAAGGGAAAATTTCCTGGTATTGATAAGGTATTTCAGATTCTCATTCTTTCGGGTATCGTACTTCCGCTTTCGCTCGTTGCGACGAATGTACTCATTGGTATGGGGAGAGCGCGAGGATTGTTTCTTTCAATGCTTGGTGGCACGATCGTCTTTTTTATTCTCAATCGTATTCTTGTCCCACAATACGCATCTCTCGGCGCGGCTTACTCTGTCTTAGGAAGCGTTGCTGCAATCGGAGTATTCAGCTATATCTCCATGCGTCAAGAACTTTCGATCAGCACACGGGGCATCGTTAAGAATGCAAAAGAGATCCGCCATATCTTGAAGAAGGATGATGCATAGTAGGGCTACTTACCTTGCGCATACGCCTGATAGTAACCGCATTCAGCTAATGCTTCTTTGTTGAACTTAGTATCGTTATAATCTCGCATAAGCTTTCTAAAATACTCGCGGAATTTTTGGCGTTGTTCGCCAAAAAGAACATTTTGCAATGAGTCATTCTCATAGTAATAGTACTCTTGTTTCGTTTGATCTTTGATCTGAATATACCGTTCTCTTCGATAAAAATAGAATCGTTTCTGTTCACATTTTGCTGACATAAAGCAGGCTTGAGCCGCCAACTCCTTGTTCTTTGTCAGCTCCATTGCTTTGTTGAAGTGCTGTTCTGCAATAAGGATACAGGTGTGATAGTCAGTGTCAGATTTGTAATATGGGGAAAGCTCTTCATCTCCGCCCGACCAACCATTTCTTAAGAGAAGCCATGAATTTCCCCAAGCAGTCATATTATATGCACCACAGCCGAGCATATAATATGCAAGAGCTCCATCTTCACCCCCGTGCTTTGCTTGCTCAAGAAGTTCATTCATTCGTTTGGAAAATGTGAGTGGATTGAAGGTGATAGTATCCGCATCCACTTTTGCATGAGTATCACGTATGCCTGTCCAAAATGGATTTGCTGCAAGGTACGTTGTATAGGGATCATGCTTCCAGTTTGAATCAGCTACATGCAAGAATGCTTCTGAAGCATCATTGTAACGATGTTCACTGAGTGCTCTTGTACCCTTTAAGTTATAGAGATAATTCAAGCCGATGCCAGAAAGTTTTTGCAGGCGATTATCATAATCGCTTGGTTCTTTTTCAGAGTAATACTGTATTGTCTCATCAACGATCCTTGACGGAGTCGAATCTTCAAGGGAGGAAAGAGGCGTCTCTCGCCAGTTATACCATTCATTGCGTTGATGCGTAGTAGGCAGCATGCGGAAAAGAAAAGCTTTGGCGATGCTATTGCTCGTATGCGAACCGCTTGTCCCACCACCAGTACCGCTGCAGCCAATAAATCCCTTCGCAATGGGTTTAATATCTTGAAGATATCTCTGCTCGATCTTCCGACAGGCATAGACGAAGGCATTTGTCCTACGGAATTCACTTCCCGCGCCGAATGATTCGAGAAGAGGAATTACTTCATCTTCTTTTTCCTTCGTCATCTCTTTTGTTTGCTCAGCAAAGAGGAGAAGAGTTTGCAATGCGATCTGGTCTTTGAGCGAGGAGTTTTCTACTTGTTCACTCTTTGCTTTCTTCAAATACTCATCTGCTTTATCAATATCCTTGAGTATGAATGAAAGATATGACGCAGCTGTCAGCCAGAAAGAATGAGCAGACATTTTCTCATTTTCAGTTGCGCTAACAGCAAAGCTAAGAAGTTTCTTGACATAAGCACTGCTTGATGTATGACGTATAGATCTGGTAGAGTCAAACATTCCATAGATCAGATCCGGCGCAGGGTCCCATAAAAAATCGTACTCTGTTTTGTTTACTTCTCTCGCAAACACGAGTCGAATGAGACTATCACTTGGATCATCCTTGACCATCCCATTCAAAATATCGAATGATTCTTGCCATGGTTGTATAGCGCAAAGTGCATATACGGCGGCGCGTTCGCGACCTGATCTGCAGAATGTCAGTGCCTGCGGAATAAATTTCACCTGATTAATACGAAGGCTTAAATATGCCTGATACCGACGCGAGGGGCAATTCTGAAATACTTGTGCGAAGTCATAGATCGAATGGGCAGTATCACCAAGGATCAAATGTGCTCCAGCTTTTCGTGATTGCGACCAATAGCGCATCGTTGAAGTGGAAACACCTGTACCAAATAGCTCGTCGTATGTTTTGATCTCCTCTTCAAGTTGGCGATTCACAGCCATGATCTTGATTGCTTGAAACGCATAGCGATCGCGAAGGAATGTGTCGGAAGTTGTGCGAGCTTTCTGTAGTGCTTTGGGAAGAAACTCCAAGAGCGATAACGAATCTTTCTCATGTCCTTCATCATTCCACGAACCAAGCGAGCCTTGAGCTTTTTCAACCTGAAATGCAAAGTTGAGATACTCCATCTCACTTCGTTTTCTGCCTTTTGAGAGAGCCGTGATAAAGGGATACCGTGATGTGGACTTCTCCCCCGCACTGATCGCACGGCTGAGTTCACCCCGAACGGTATCATTAGCATTGTAAAGAACATCGGCAATATCAGCAAGCGAAACAGCGCCGCCCATACGCTCCCTCCAACTTGCAAGATTATCGTCATAGCTTTCGCGGAGCGAATCACGATTGAACTGATCTTCCCACCAATAACCTTCTTGATAGAGAAATCCCGGAGAGAAATGATAAGGCTTCAAGCTATTACTTGTTACGCTCGTCTCAGGCTGAAAATAGCTTAGGTAAGCATCCTCATCTCCACCTGAATCGGCACAAGACAGCACAATGAGTATACCAAGACCAAGAAGTATCTGCTTAGTGCGCGAAGAAAGCGTGAAGGTCTTCATTGTGATAATAAGAAAGCGTTGTCGAATCAAGATGATATAATACAAAACTACGGTTATTTGGTGGTATGAGTTTCTGAATCCTCGTTGACCACTTCGTCAGTTCATTCGCATCAACAGCTTCAGCGCGTATCATATCTCCGCTCCGAAGCAGTGCGCCAAATGCAGAAGTGTCTCGTAATACTCGAAAGCGATCACCATCTTCCGCGAAGATGGGACTTAGCAACATTGAGCGATCAACTCCGCCCAAGATCGCAAGAAAAGCATTATCCCGATAGGCAATTGACCACCGAAATATCGGCAATGCAACATCAAGCGGTAGGGGATAGTCCTTCACGTAGCTGATATACTTCTCGGCTTCATCACCATCGAAGATAGAATTCTTCGTATCAGCCTTGCGCCAATCGGACATATTATAGAACATCAGCATTCCGCGATCAATAGGAGGAATACCGGTCGCCTCACGGTACTTCACCTGATGCAACCTGATCGTTGCTGATACCTTTAGCCCGTACTTATCAGCAAGCTCCTTGACAACATGAAGCAGATGAAAGTACTTATTACGAGTACGCTGTGTCCAATCGCAATCGAATTGCAGCTCCTTTAGCGTTAGATGAGATGCTTCAAAGATCCTACCGATCTTGGTATAGATCCGATTCGCAAGCGAAACGATCTGATCCTCAGGAGTTTCGGCAAGCGCTACTTCGGTAATGAAAACCGTCGGGATATACTCCACGCCAGGAACAATGCTCGCCGAATCAATATCTATCTCCGCAACAGGCGTTGCACCATGAGCAGAACTTACGACATCAAAGACCTTGATATAGAGCTTTGTAGTATGCAGATCACCAATAGCCTTACGCTCTGCATTATTTAGCTCATATCGTTGCTTCCAGTAATAGAATCCTCTCGATTGCTGATATGACGGAACCGCCTCCTGCTTGCATGAAGCAAAGAGTAGCGCGAAACAAAACGCAAGGGCGAGAGTAGGAGATTTCATTTAATAATAATCGTACTCTACGAATGTTCCGGAGCCGAACGTGGTTCCAATGCCCTGATAAATTAATTCTTCATTCAACACATGATCACTGCGAAAGAACTGATTCTTGAATCTATTGACCACGAATACGAAGTCATCAAACATCTCTTCGAAAAGATACCCGAAGGGCAAATGGACTTCAAGCCCAGAGAAAATATGCGCTCTACGATAGAACTTCTTCGCTACCTTGCCTATATTGGCGAAGCATCGGTCGAATTCTACATCATCGGCACCGATATGACCAAAACCCCGGAGGAGCGGTTCGGAGTATTCAGAACCCGTAATGCCGAGGTCAAGGAAATGCAGCCGGAGCAATTCATTGCCCGTATCACCGAACAGAAGACCAAAACCCATAACCTTATAGCTGCGCTGACCGATGCAGACCTCGAAAAGGAGACCATTCATCCTCATGGCGAAAAAGCGATATTGCTCCGAGCATTGCTCAACAGCACCTTGAAATGGCTCACGGCATATCGTATGCAACTTTTCATCTATGCGAAGTCCACAGGAGCCGAGATCGGCACTGCCAACAACTGGCGTGGCGTTGACCAACCGCCGAGGGCATAAGACCTGGCGTTTATCGTAGTTACCTTTCCCGCTCTGTTGGTGTTAGAGACGGTCTATGAAATATCAGGTCGTGTTTGAATCCAACAGATCGGCGATCGTCAAGACTGCATATCTGAATAAGAGCTTTAGCTATGTATTCCTTACCATCACGTTTGAGGGCACAAACCCTGCTCATACGATGAAAGATGGCGTGGGGAAATATAACTTCGCGTCTATCGCCTTCCAGCCTATGCCTCCCGTTGGCGACCCCAAACGATTCAATACCATTCGCCAGGAATTTCACCGCTTGAATGACATCAACGTCATCATCGAAGCTGAATCGCTCAAAGAAGCCTGCCTCGCATTTGCGCAGCCCTATGGTGATGTCTTTGAGATCGTCGGTAAAGTCCCAAAGTAAGTTGGTATCTTTTCGGTTGAACCCTATCTAACCCCTTAGTTCTTATTAAGAGGATGGGGAATGAGGATTGCACAAAAATACACAACTTCAGCCTCACCTCGCACTATCGGGTTTACAAACCTTACACGGCTGATAGTATTTCTTTGCATCATCGAGTGAAATTTGTATGCGACTCTTTCCTAAGTAAGAGCAGGAATCAAGATGATACTTGTTTCCCTTGCGTGTAACATAAACGATCGTATTCTCTGCCTTTGGCTTCTGCGCTTCAATGTCCGAAAAAGCAAATACTACAATCAATCCAACAGGGATTGCTCTCAATACGGCTTTGTATATGTTTGTATTTAGCATGGGTTTATAGAGTTATGATAGACGAAGCAATGACACCCACAACCCAAATGAACATGAATTCATGGTAATTGTGTCACTGTTGGGAAAATTGGGACGTTAGTAGAGTATATCAATTACTTTCACGTTTATTCATTCATAGGGACACGATCATGAAAAACAATACCAAACGCATTCTTACGACGAGCCTTCTTGCTCTCGTGACGTTCTTTTTTGCCAGCAGTACGTTTGCGGCTTATGAAGGCTACCTAACGATCAAGGGCGGTAAACAAGGAAAATCGATCAAGGTGAAAATTTCCGATGACGGAACATTTACGACTCCGCCGCTATCCCCAGGGACATACAGCTATTCATTCGGCGCCACTCAAACTGGAAGCCCGGGAAAAGTTGGTCGCGGTATCAGCTCGCCGACAGGTGCAAGCGCCGATAGAGAAGCAAGCGCACCTTCTATCTCTGAGATCGTCGTATCGCATACGGTCAAATCGCCGCGTGATGTTGCAACAGGTCAATCATCGGGCAAGCGTCAGCATGGAGAGGTAAAAATCACCAAAGAATGGGATGCTAATACCCCGATGTTAGGCAAGAGTTCTTCTCCAATACTGATCGGCATGTTCACCGTTGATGATGATTGCGACGGCAT
>JBKJHR010000101.1:0-5685 GCA_046598695.1 Kapaibacterium sp. (SeqCode) | reverse complement strand
CGGACTTGAAAGATCAAGCCCCTCGAACGCTGCATCTTTAGGTGCATCGAGAATATACTTTTCACCATTGAAGGAGTAGCCACAGATCTCGAACATCTCGTCCATATAGGAACGAGTATTCGCCTTACTAACATCATCGAACAGCCCTGTCAGAAATTTCGCGTTGGCATTGGCATTCGCAGGCTTTGCATTTCCGAATTCATCAGCGAGGAATCCTACCTTTGTTTTTGCATCAATACGATTTGCTAAGCCACAAGCATGAGCATCTTTATCGAGATTGATGAGGAGAGAAAATTTGAGTGAATGGACCGTCTCAAGCGATTCGGGATTCCACTTGAGAATTCGATCAACTTTCGATGCAGGCACCAGCTCCGGCGAAAGCGTCAACCACCAAATGCGAGCTGTCGGATGGTCAGCTTTTACTTTTGTGAGTATTGGCGTTGTCCGCAATACATCACCTGCCGCACCGAGCTTAATGATAAGCACATTCTCGGTGATGGCATCGTAGTACTCACAGCCATCACAATGAACACCATGCTCCTTGTGAGGTTTGCATGGAATATCACCGCGAAAATGACGACAATCAGTATGAAGAAGGATTTCCGTTGTCGGCATTAGCTCGCTTTAACATCTCTTCTATCACGGAACGGACGTCCACCCGCGCTTGGGCGACGGCGATCGTCATCGTCGCGTGGTGCACGTTTATCGCGTACATAACCGACATCGATCTTATCGGCAGAATTCTTCACGATCATCTCCCCAAGCAAACCAATGGAGACAAGCTGTACCCCAACAAGAATAAGCAACACTCCGAGAAGGAGTATCGGGCGGTTTGAAAGTGGCACACCATGAAACCACTCGTATGATACGTAAGCGTTTATCCCCAGACCTAGCAAGGAAAGTAGCGTCCCAAGTGTACCAAAAAGATGGAGCGGACGTTTGCCGTAGCGGTTGGTAAAGACGATCGAGAGCAGATCAAGAAAGCCCTTAAAGAAACGGCTACTACCAAATTTTGACTTACCAAAACGGCGTGGATGATGCGTCACCGGAATCTCCGCGACGCGGAAGCCCTTCCAATGTGCAAGTGCAGGAAGGTAACGATGAAGCTCTCCATAGACATCAATTGCTTCGACAACTTCCTTGCGGTATGCCTTCAATCCACAATTAAAATCATGGAGCTTCAATCCGCTAAACATACTTGTAACGGTATTGAAGAACTTCGAAGGTATCGTTTTCGAGATCGGGTCATTGCGCTTCTTCTTCCAACCCGTTACGAGATCATAACCTTCTTCAAGCTTGGCGATCAAATTCACAAGCTCTTTCGGATCGTCCTGTAAGTCAGCATCCATTGTAATAACAATGCCATGCTTTGCCTCTTTAAAGCCCACAGCAAGTGCAGGAGATTTTCCCATATTGCGACGAAAGGTCAACGTCGTCACTCGTGATGTACCTGCAACAACGTCGCGGAGTATATCACCTGAACGATCAGTCGAACCGTCATTCACATAGATGATCTCAAATTTCTTTTCGCAAAGTTTGAAGAGTTCTTCTTTGATAGCGGCAGTAAGTTCGCGCAACGAATCTTGTTCATTATAGAGCGGAATAACAACCGAAACTCCAAGGCGTGATGCAAGTGCCTTCGCGCGCTGAAAGGTATTACCATCTGTCTTTGGGATAGAAGCTACTTGCGGTTGAACCCTCTCGCGTTGGCGAGTTGCAAGTGCGGGCGGTTGACGGCGTTCTGCCGAAGCTGCTGCTGCTGGCGCAGTTACTATTGCAGGACGTGTCGGTCGCGGTTCGCGCACTTCTCGCGGCTCACGGACTCTCTCAGGTCTCTCTACTCTTTCAGGACGCTCTTGTCGCTCTGAGCGTTCGGGACGTTCTGCTCGAGGTTCAAGCTTCTCTTCAAGCTGGAGTTTTCCTTGGACTGGCTGAGTCGGCGTTGACACCTCTCCACCTGCACGCTGTGCAGCGGCTAAGGCATCTTGCTCTGCTCTGCGCTTGATCTGCTTTTCGCGCTGACGTTCACGTTGCGACATTCTGCGTTCGCGCTCAGGACGTGCCTTCTCTTCTGCCGTCTCTGTTTCATCACTTGGCGGAGCAGTTGTCTCCACACTTTCCGTCATGCTCTTGAGCTTCAATGATACTTCCGGTGCCGTAGGAGTTACATGGGTAACGGGCATTGGTGCATCGGCAAGCTCCGCAGCTATCTCCTCTTCATGTTCTGCCTCAGCAGCAAGAGATTCGACAATGGTCTGCTCCGTTTGTTCGGATTTCAACTTCAACCCTCTCTCCACTTTTTCTACAGGAGCATCATCTGTTGTAGGTTCGGAAGGTGCGGGGTCTTCTGCGACCGGTTCGGGCGCAGGCTTTGCGGCAGGGCGGTTTGCATTGCGCTGAGCTAAGCGTTCGGCGATGACATCGCGGAATCCGGTTCCTTGTTCTGATCCCTCTGCTTCGCGTCCGGTAGGCGTCTCAAGAGGTAGATTTGTTTCGTTTGACATGAATAATATAAACGACTTGTCTAAAATAAGTCCGAGTGCAAACACATTTCCACAAAGAAAAGTGTGAGAAAAGAGAAACGGAAAAAGCGGCAGGAATCAGTGGCTCCAGTTTTTAGCCAAACGTGGAATATAAAGTGAGTATTTTAATTACATAAACTTCATTAGGCTTAAAGAGGGAGCAAAAAAAAAGGGCAGACACTATGTCCGCCCTTCGCATGAACAGGTTAGAAACCTGTTTTACCAAGTTATACTTAGAAACGACCTCTGCCGCCTCTATCACCGCCGCCGCCACGGCGATCTCCGCCGAAGCCACCACCGCCGCGTCTATCACCGCCACCACGACGGTCATCACCGCGATCTTGGCGCGGAGGACGCTCAACGTAACCTTCGGGCTTCTCCATCAATGCCTTACGGCTGAGAGAGAACTTGCCGTCAGGCTTGACTGCGATGAGCTTCACATCGAATACATCGCCGACTTGGATGATGTCGCTGACGTTCTCGACGCGGTTGTAATCAATTTCAGAGATATGGAGCAAGCCTTCCTTCTTCGGGAGGAATTCCATAATGGCACCGAGTCCTTCACGAACCTGCGTAACCTTCGCTTTGAAGATCTCGCCTTCTTCAGGCTGACGGAGCATTGCATTAATGATCTCCTTCGCTTTCGCTGCTGATTCACCGTTGACCGCAGAGATAGTAAGTGTACCGTCATCCTCGATCGTGATGTCTTCGACACCAGAATCTGCTTGGATAGCGCGGATATTCTTACCGCCAGGTCCGATGATAAGTCCGATAGATTCAACTGGGACTTTGATCGTCGTCATGCGCGGTGCGAATGGCGAGAGATCTTCTGCCGGTGAAGCGATCGCTTCATCCATCTTGTCGAGGATATGCAAACGTCCTTCACGAGCCTGCATCAATGCCTTCTCAAGAAGTTCGAAGCTAATACCCTTGATCTTCATATCCATCTGGCAGGCAGTAATACCCTTACGAGTACCGCAGACCTTGAAATCCATGTCACCCAAGAAATCCTCGTTACCAAGAATATCGGAAAGCACCGCAGAGCGGTCACCTTCTTTGATGAGTCCCATTGCAATACCAGCAACAGGCTTCTTGAGCGGAATACCTGCATTGAAGAGTGCAAGTGAGCCGGCGCATACCGTTGCCATCGAGCTTGAACCGTTTGATTCGAGAACGTCGCTTACGATACGAAGTGCATACGGGAATTCATCCTTTGAAGGAAGCAACATCTTGATCGCACGTTCAGCCAAATTGCCATGACCGATCTCACGACGACCAGTGCCCGTCATTCTACCAACTTCACCAACCGAGAACGGTGGGAAGTTGTAATGAAGCATAAAACGCTTTGTTGTCTCGGGCAATAAGCCTTCGATGTTCTGCTCGTCGCGGCTTGAGCCGAGCGTTGCAGTTGCAAGTGCCTGAGTCTCACCACGGGTAAAGAGTGCTGAGCCGTGAGCACGTGGAAGAATACCAATGTCACAAGTGATCGGACGAACCTGTGATGTATTGCGTCCATCAAGACGAATACCATCTGTCAAGATCATCTCACGCATTTCGCGCTTTTCGATGGATGACATAATGCTCTTGATGTATGCTTCTTTCGGAGCATACGCTTCATCGCCCATCTCAGCCTTCAATGCTTCAAGCACTGCATCCTTCGCAGCCTTTGTCTTTTCCGAACGATCTTCTTTTGCAAGGATCGTACGAGCAAGTTTACCTAAGTTAGCTGCTGCCAAAAGCTCGATCTTCGCATCGAGTTCGAGGTCATGCTGTTTTTCTTCGACAGGACGCTTTGCCTTTACGCCAAATTCTTTTGCAATACGCTCCAAGCCTTCGCAGATCGTCTTGATCGCATCAGCAGCTGGACGCAATGCACCGAGATATTCTTCTTCCGTGATCTCGTGGCATTCACCTTCGACCATTACGATCGAATCTTTCGTACCGGCCGCGACGAACTCGTAATCTGCTTTTTCAAGATCAGCGAACGTTGGGTTGATGATGATAGTACCATTGACACGAGCAACGCGCACTGCGGCGATCGGCTCCATGAACGGAATATCAGAGATCAGAAGTGCAAGTGATGCACCAGTCGTTGCGATGACGTCTGCATCATTCTCTTGGTCTGAGCAAAAGATAGAAGCAACGATCTGCGTCTCGAAGCGCCATGTCTTTGGGAACATTGGGCGGATCGGACGATCGATCAAACGAGCAGAAAGAATTTCTTTTTCAGTCGGGCGACCTTCACGCTTGAAGTATCCACCGGGGATCTTGCCTGCTGCAGCTGCCTTCTCACGGAATTCTACCTGCAACGGAAGAAAGTCAACATCCTTCGCCTTTGTATCAGCGCAGACCGTGACGAGTGCCATTGTGTCGCCTAAGCGAGCCATGACGGAGCCATTCGCCTGTTTGGCGTAGCGTCCTAGTTCAAACGAAAGCGTCTTGCCTCCGCCTATTTCTATTGTATATACCATTATCGTTATTGAATTAGTGCTCCCCTTCCATAGCACATGCGTTCATGTGCGTAGGAGCAGATTATGTTAGTGTTTGTATGGAAAATTGTTGGTATGACCTAAAATCAAAGAGGGGTGTCTCATTCTATGAGACAGCCCATCATCGAAAAAAAGATTACTTACGAATCTCAAGCTGTTGGATGAGTGTGCGGTACTTCGCTACATCCTTCTTCGCGAGATAGTCAAGCAAGCTACGACGCTTACCGACCATCTTGAGCAAGCCGCGCTTGGAGTGATGATCTTTCGGGTTCTTCTGAAAATGTGGAGTGAGCGAATTGATCTGCGTGGTCAAGATAGCGATCTGGACTTCTGTTGCCCCAGTATCTTTTGAATTCGCGCCGTATTTATCTACTAAAATCTGTTTGTTCTCTTTGTTGATTGGCATAATGACGTATGTTCATATAGTGCGGTGGTTGAAAGTAGCCGCCAACCTTGCACTATAGAAGCAAGCGGTACTTATAGATTTCACAAAACGATTGATTCGAAGAGAAAATTCCTTGAAGAAGAGGTAGCGCGTACGGGACTATTATCGAACCAGTTTATTGAAGATCTGAAGTTGATTTGGGATATTGTACAGATTTTGCCAGTTTCGAAGGTGGTCAAAGAGCCTTAAAATCGTGGATGGCTACGCTGGTATTTCCAATTCCTTCATC
>JBKJHR010000236.1:0-12635 GCA_046598695.1 Kapaibacterium sp. (SeqCode) | reverse complement strand
CGACTACGGGCATTGTTATGGCGGCATCCCTGATCGTGGGGTAATGGACACTCTTCCGGCAAAAACAAAAGGGTTCATGGCTCTCAACCTTACTGCTTCTAAAAGCTCTTTGCCGGGAATGGTCAAGATTTATGTCAACAAGATTGGCTCACCAACTGAAGGCGATACGTTACTCTGGAATTTCTCTACTGCTCAAAGTAGTGTAAAAAATGGATCAACCTCTTCAGTAGTCAATATCTCACCCTCGGTAGCAACGAACATTCTCAGGTGTACAACACCCGAAGGCGTCACGATCCGCTCGTTGAATATCTATAGCGCCGATGGGAGAAAAGTAATTGAAGTTTCACCCCATACTTCCACAGAGTATCAGGTTGATATTTCCCGTTGCGCGGCAGGAGTCTATTTTGTCCGCATCCTCACGAATGATGGCATCATGACTCCAAGGAAGTTTGAAAAAATACAATAACTAATTTATATTCACTTCACAATTTACCATTCAGAAATAACCTTCTTACACTGAAAAGAGTCGGAGGCACTAGCCCTTAGCTCTCTTCAACATTTCTTAATATACTTGTATTATCTAACGCTTCTAACCTCTTTCTATTTTGTTATTTTCACCTGTGGACTACAGGCGCGCACGGTTTCGAAACGACTCTCTGTCAACCGAGGCAGTTTTACAACAGTCAAGGGTACACAATTTCCCTTCCTCGCCTTTAATTCTGCTACTGACTTTACACCAAAAAATGAAATAGTGGCTCTCTTGACAGGTGACACACTTTCAGTCACTATTATCAATAATGATACTACAATACACGGCTTTGCAATAAAGGGTTTTGATAGCTTAGATCAAATACTCCCTGGAGATTCCATAACAAAAAAATACGTTTTCCCTTCACAGGGCGTGTTTCTCTATTATGACGGGTATCGGTATCCTGATTATCGTTATCTCGGACTGGGAGGAATGATAACGGTGAGTGATACGTCCTCTGCAAAACCTTTTTATTGGAATATAAAAGAACATCAGACTTCGTTCAATAAAACTCTTTCTTCGGGTGCCAATGTCGATTGGAATTCCTACGATCCTGATTATTTCACAATAAATGGATTAAGTCATCCTGACTTACAAAACGACGTAACGGCACGAGTAGCTGGAAACGTCGGAGATACAATACATATTTTTGTTGCGAATACAGGACAATCAACACACTCGATCCATTTTCATGGATTCCATTGTACGGTATTATTCTCTACTGATCCGTGGATACAAGTCGGTTCGTCAAAAGACACGTTCCCGTTTCAGTCAATGGAAGGAGCTATATTAGAACTTGTACCCGACAAGCCCGGAAAATATAGTGTTCACGACCACAACCTTGTGGCGGTTTCGGGCGGTGGGACACATCCGAATGGCATGTTCATCATTATGAGCTTCCAATGAAGAAGAGCCTTTTCTTTATAATATTCATTTTTCTCGTCGTGCAGTGTACCTTTGCACAAACTACGCGTAATTACACGGCAATCCTCCGAAGCGATGCCGGTACAATGACATTGTGGGATGGCACTGTCATTCGCATTTATGGGATTACACAAAAGTTGTCTTCTCAACCGACACTCCCAGGAACCGTACTTACTGCCAATGAAGGAGACACTGTTATCGTTACGGCACGCAGTATCTCACAAGGAGATCACCATACCATTCATCTCCATGGTCTAGACGTTGATACGCGGAATGACGGTGACCCCGCCACCTCTTTTTGGCTCAGTCATTTACAAGATACGACGTACACATTCATCGCCCATCATGCCGGTTCATATTTCTATCATTGTCATGTCGGAGATGTTGTTCACGTACAGATGGGAATGTACGGACTTATTGTTGTTCATGCCGCGGGTGGAGCAAAAAAGGCATGGACTGGTGGTGCTTCATTTGATAAAGAATATAACTGGTTGACATCCGAGATAGACAAATCTTGGCATGACAATATCCCAAAACACGATTCACTCGCTGATACGATTCATCTGCCTCCATACCGACCGAATTATTTTTTAGTCAATGGAAAATCACATCAGCAAATAGGAGTCGATACTTCCACAGTACTCACCACGAAAATCGCTGAAAAAGTATTGCTTCATATTGGCAATATTGGTTTCTATGGAAATATGATTATCTTTCCCTCGTCGTTGCAGGCAATGGTTCTAATGTCTGACGGAAGGCCGCTGCCGAATGCCGTGCGAACAGACTCTCTCTTAGTATTCCCCGGTGAACGGTATGAAGTAATGCTTCAACCCAAAACAGAACTCAATGACTCGGTACGAGTGAATTATGTGAATATGAATACACATCTTACCGAAGCGGTGGAATATGTCCCTATCCATGTAAACATACAAAGTTATACAGCTGCCTCAAAGGACAAGAAATCATTTCCATATCCGAATCCTGCCAAAGACTTCTGCATAGTCGCAAAAGGAATGACGGACTATCGGAACATCTCCGTCAGGGTTACCGATCGGCTTGGGAGAGAAACTCAAATACGTGTAAAGCAGGTGAACGACGGGTTCAGAATTGATGTGCGACCACTTGCAAGTGGGAAGTATAGTGTTATTATCCTCTCCGGAGATAGGGTTATTGATCAGGCAGAGATCGTCGTTCAACACTAAGGGATGGAGCATGAAACTAAAGAAATCCGTTTCCGTTTATTTTAGAAGAGCCCACCACACTATATAGTTGATCTACAATGCAGTTACAGGGGCACACCGCGATGTGGAAATTGCAGGCACCCTGTTATCTCAATGCTTTTTTGTAGTATTTGTCAATATATTCACTGAGCATTCTTTCGCTAGTGAATTGGGGGATGAGCGTCGCCATGGATTCCTTGGCAACTTGTACCCAACCATGAGGGATATTATTGAGGTCGCGATCATAATAGAGCGGGACGATCTCCTCTTCTAAAAGTTCATAGAGGGCAAGAGCATCATGGTCATCCTGCTCGTCAGGCGTTGCATCTTCAGGCGATTGCACTGCCCATCCGTTGCGACCGTTATACCCTTCACACCACCAACCATCGAGAACAGAGAGATTCGGTACGCCATTGATCGCCGCCTTCATGCCGCTTGTACCTGAGGCTTCGAGCGGAACGCGAGGCGTATTGAGCCACATATCCACCCCTTGCACCAAGAACTTCGCTGAATGCATCGAATAATTTTCGAGGAAATAGATCTTCCCTTTGAACGCAGGGTCGTTCGCATAATCCCAGACGGTACGGATCAATTGCTGTCCGCCGCCATCGGCAGGATGCGATTTACCACTGAAGATGATCTGCACTGGCATTCTCGGGTTATTTAAGATTCGCGCCAAGCGGTCAGGATCGCGGAAGAGGATCGTAGCTCTTTTATACGTAGCGAAACGACGGGCAAAGCCGACGGTCAGAGAATTCGGGTCAAAGAGTGCTCCGCGGGGGATAAGCTCGGAATCGACATTCGCCGTTTTCAGATTACGAAGGGTAGAGGAAAGATGGCGACGCAAATTTTCGTTCAATGCGAGACGAACATCCCACACGATCTCATCGGGAATCTGATGGATCTTCAGCCAAAATGACGGGTCATGGAGCTGTCGTTTCCAATCATGCGATAATACCGACGTAAATAGCTGTGCCCATTCCTGCGAGAGCCATGTCGGGATATGCACGCCATTTGTCACGCTACCAATGCCGCCATATTCGGGCCACATCCTTTTCGTTACTTCCTCATGCTTCTTACTAACGGCATTGCGATGCTCCGTCATGTTAAATGCAAGAGCAGTGAGATTGAACATCTCCGTACCACTTTCATCCTTATGTTTTCCGAAGTTAAAGAAATCTTCCTTCGTTATGCCAAGGGCGGCAATGGTTTTCGGGAAATATCGTGCGATCAGATCATGCTCAAAAGCATCATGCCCTGCGGGCACTGGAGTATGGGTCGTAAAAATACTTGTAGCGCGAACTTTGGCAACAGCTTCCAAAAGCGAAGCACCCGCTTCAACTTCCATTTTGACTCGCTCCACAAACATAAAAGACGCATGGCCTTCATTTGCATGCCAAACGTCAGGCTTAACTCCGAGAGCCGTGAGAGCACGAACTCCGCCCAACCCTAGAGCGATCTCTTGACGCAAACGATAGATCTTATCGCCACCATAGAGACGTTTTGTAATTTCTCTATCGTCAGGCGAATTTAGCTCAAGATCAGAATCCATGAGATACACCGTCGAACGCCCAACCTTCAATCGCCAAACCTGCAAATGCAGTTCATCCGCTTCGCCTTCGGGATGAAGAGTTATTGTAAGCGGAGAGCCGTCATCTTTGGTGACAAGCTCAAGCGGGGTATTCTCGAATTGCAGATGAGCATATTGCGCAATTTGATCACCATTTTGTGCAATATGTTGCTCGAAATATCCATAGGGATAGAGGAAGCCAACGGCGATAAGGGGAAGCCCTATATCTCCAGTAGTTTTCACATGGTCTCCTGCAAGCACACCAAGACCGCCGGAATAGATCGGCAAACTCGAATGGAATCCATACTCCGCCGAGAAATACGCAATGGTTTTTCCAGCAAATTCAGGATAATTCTCCGAAACGAACGTATCCTTGCGGTTTAACTCAGTATCATAGAGCAACATGAAACGATCATAATATTCGAGAAATATCCTATCAATGGCAAGCATAGCAAGACGCTCGGGCGTTACTCGACGCAATAGCTTCACTGGATTATGCTCCGTATGCCGCCATAAGCGATGCGATACCATCCGAAAGAGGATACGCGCTTCAGCACTTGATGCCCACCATAGATCAGTCGCAAGATCAGCGAGACGGGCAATACGTTCGGGTAGCAGAGAGCGAAGTGGTAGTATGTCGTTCATTAAAATCGTTGAAAAATCTGAGGATTCGTTAACAGAAATAGTAGAGAAGAAGTCTTACAAATTTCTGTTAACGAATCGTGAACGAATTGCATCATCCTTTCCATAAATGAAAAACGAACATTGGCTCGGCGAACAAGTTGATCTTGGTGACGTCCATATCTACTATGAAGTACATGGTGATAGCGGCAATGAGCCGCTACTTTGCCTGCATAATTTTAGCTCGAATAGCCGTGACCGCTTTGCGACACTTCTGTCTATGCTTACGAGAAAATTCAGATGTTATCTTATTGATCTTCGCGGACATGGCAGGTCTGATAACCCCGATGGTATCTGGACGCATGAGCAATTCTCCCAAGATGTGATCGCTTTCTGTGATGCGTTGAAATTATCGAATATCCGATTCCTCGCCACAAGCTCTGGAGGAATGACGATGCTCCGCGTAGCACGGAAGCGACCTGATCTTGTCAAAGCAATGGTACTTGATTCCGCTACATACCGCGTACCCGAAGCATCGCAACGTTACTATAAGAATCCAGATAGCCTTTCACCAAACTTGGTAGAATACTATAAACAGGCAAATGAGATTTACGGGGCAGAGTATTGGCGAACACTTGCCGAGACATTCTACAACTTCCGCTTACCTGAATGCGACGTGAATCAGCCTATAGAAGATCTCAGAGAGATTATCACACCAACGCTCATCATCCACGGCGACCGCGATCTCTTCTTCCCAGTTGATATTCCTGTTGAGATGAAACGGTCTATACCAAACTCTTCCCTTTCGATCTTCCCGAATACGGGGCACATCGTCATGGAAACGCACCCAGAGCGAGTTGCGGAGATGGCAGTAGACTTTCTTGTAGGTATATAAAAAAAGCCGCAATGCTAAAGACATTGCGGCTCTGAAAAAAACCTCGTTTTATTGATTACCCATTGGAGCAAAAAGGTAAGTAATACCAAGCTGAAGCGAAGGAAGTGGGCTTTTATCAATGGTCGCAGTCGTTGTCTGACCAACGGTTCTGAGATGTCCCGCATTGAATGCATCACTTACACTGTAACACGCTTGTATCATAAAATCTAAGTTGCCATTGTTGCTTTCAACTATCGGTATTAATGCACCGATGCGAATATCGATCAATGTAGCAAGATTGTCTTTATTTACGTCAGATGTCCCAGTTAATATGAGTCCAGTGGAGCCAGATGCCAATGTTCCCTGAATTTCTTCCGTCCCACCGCTTGGCATACCGATAGAAACACCAAGCAAGAACTGCTTAAAACGGACGCTTGGCTGGATCGTAATATAATTCAATGTAATGTTCTGCGTAAAATCCTTATTATCCTGCTGATAGAATTTCATGCCACGTGATTCATACCCAATGCCAAGCATTGCACCCCAATGTGGGTGAAAGGAATAACCCACCAATGCACCACCAGTATATGCGAAATGAATATCCGTTTTTGTGCCATCGGGTACGTCGCCCTGAAAGATCGAAGCACCCGCCGTGAAGAACGGTCCGAGTTCGAGATGCTTATAGGGAACGGGCTCCATTACTTGAGCCTGAGAAGAAGTCGTGGTGTATCCAAGCATTGAAGCAAGGAGAAGAATGAATGAAAATCGTATGAGCTGTTTCATATTGAGTAAGAAATGAGTAAGAAATTTCTTGTTAAATTTGATGAATGTATACAAATATAAGGATATTCTGCATGACTTGTCTCAAAAAACCCATTACGCAAGACCGAAAGTAGAGTATTTATCGCCATTACTATCGATCTGTTCTATTCTTTTGATCGAAGAACAGTGAACTATGAACGCCATTTGTTCATTTATACGGAGCAGTTACAATAGCATAGTATATATTCTCCTTTTTATTTGAAATGGCAGCGAAAAAGACTCCTGTTCCGAAGAAGACATCCATAAAGAAATCTGTTGTGAAAAAGACCTCCGATAGCTCGGCAGATATTGAATCCCTGCTTGCCGAGAAGCGCAGTTTTAAGCCGTCAAAAGCATTTAGCTCGAAAGCCCGTATAGGGTCAGCTGCTGCATACGAGAAAATGTATGCTGAAAGTATCGCTAATCCTACGAAATTCTTCGGCGAACAGGCAAAAGAACTCCATTGGCATAAGAAATGGGGCAAGGTGTTGGAATGGAAAGCTCCATTTGCAAAGTGGTTCGTCGGTGGGAAGATCAATGCAAGCTATAATTGCCTTGATCGCCACTTAGACTCGTGGCGTAAGACGAAAGCCGCTATTATCTTTGAAGGTGAATTCGGCGATGAACGAACACTCACCTACCAACAGCTCCACCGTGAAGTTTGTAAAGCTGCAAATATGCTCATTGGTCTCGGAGTACAATCGGGTGATCGGGTTGCTATCTATATGGGCATGACACCTGAGCTTGTGATCGCCGTCCTTGCATGTGCTAGAATTGGGGCAACACATTCGGTAATATTCGGAGGCTTTTCGGCAGAAGCAATTCGTGATAGAGTTAACGATGCAGAAGCAAAAGTTATTATCACCGCTGACGGCTCATTTCGTAGAGGTCAGATCGTCGAGCTAAAGAAGAATGTTGATAGTGCTCTTCGTTCGGCAGGGCATGAGGATGGCATAGGCTGCCCGACTGTTGAAAAAGTAATTGTACTCCGTAGAACTGGACAGCAAGTCGAGATGTGGAGCAACCGCGATCATTGGTGGCATGAGTTGATGAGTGACGTAACGGATAAGCATGAAGCCATAGGCTTTGATAGCGAACATCCCCTCTACATTCTCTACACGTCTGGCACAACGGGTAAGCCGAAAGGAATTGTCCATTCAACGGGCGGCTATTTACTTGGCGCACATCTGACGACAAAATATGTCTTTGATATTCGTGAAGATGATATTTTCTGGTGTACTGCCGATGTAGGTTGGGTGACAGGACATAGTTATGTCGTTTACGGACCACTTTCCAACGGCGCAACGATCATGATGTATGAAGGTGCTCCGAACTTCCCTGACTTCTCCCGCTTTTGGGACATCATCGAACGTCGCAAAATTTCTATTTTCTACACCGCACCGACAGCAATACGCGCATTCGTTAAAGCGGGCGATGTATATGTAACGAAACATGATCTCTCCTCTCTTCGCTTACTCGGGACTGTTGGCGAACCTATCAATCCCGAAGCATGGATGTGGTATCATACTATGATAGGTGGCGGGAAATGCCCCATCACTGACACCTGGTGGCAGACGGAAACGGGAGCCATTATGATCGCATCACTTCCTGGAGCTATTGCGACAAAGCCCGGCTCGGCAACAAAACCATTCTTCGGCATTGAACCGCACATCGTTAAAAAAGATGGTACACCTGCGAATGCAAATGAAGGTGGCTTCCTTCTCATAAAGAAACCATGGCCATGGATGCTTCGCGGCATCTACAAAGATCCTGACAGATTTGAGAAACAATACTTCGCCGAATTCCCCGGAATTTACTTCACTGGAGACGGTGCAAGAAAAGATAAAGACGGATATTTCTGGATCATGGGGCGAGTCGATGATGTGATCAATGTCAGCGGGCACCGCATCGGGACAATGGAAGTCGAGAGCGCACTAGTCGCATATCCTTCCGTAGCAGAAGCGGCTGTTGTTGGTCGCCCAGATGAAATTAAGGGCACTGCCCTCGTTGCCTTCGTAACTTTGAAAACGGGAGAAGTCGGCAATGAAGATGTGAGAGCAAAATTGCGTGAGCACGTCGCCAAAGAGATCGGTAGTTTTGCAAAACCGGATGACATTCATTTCTCCGACGCAATTCCGAAAACCCGCAGCGGGAAGATCATGCGCAGATTGCTTCGCGAACTTGCTACCACTGGAAGTGTGAAAGGCGATACCACAACGTTAGAAGATTTCTCCGTCTTAGAGAAATTACGACACATTGAGGAAGAAGAATAATTGTAGATAAACAAATAACATTATGCAACACGAACTTGAAAAATTAGAGCAGACACTTGCCGAAGTCACGCACTACGCAAATCACTTCCCACGCGAGCTTGTCGCAAAGAAGCCGGATGAAAAGTCATTCAGCGCAACGGAGATCATCTATCATTTGGTAGAAGTTGATAATTTGTGGCAACGCCGTATCAAACAACTTATCACAACCGCAGATCGTAATTTTGAGGCACTTGACCCCGATGCTGATGCTGCTTCAAAAAAATATAATGAAAAGCCATTCGATGCCGGCATTGAACTCCTTATGGATGCTCGCAACGATACCGTTGATCTCATTGACGCAATGAGTGAAAGCGAAAGACTTATAGTCGGCATTCACCCCAAGTACGGAGAAATGGATACCCACAAAATCGTCGAAACAATGCGGAACCACGACCTCACACACCTTGAGCAGCTCAAGCGGACACTTACTCAAGTATCCGTATGATCATTGCACTCCTTGTAGGTTTTGTGACGGGGTGGGCGATCTCTATGCCTGTGGGACCCGTTAATGCAACGGCGATTCTGCGAACGCTTCGTTTCGGGGTAAAACACGGTATTGCCGTCGGAGTTGGCGCGGCGACAATGGATGTGATCTATTGCGCCGGAGCGACGCAGATCAACGCCTTCTTGCTCAACTCACCCATTATTAATCTCGTCTTCCAATCCGTTGGATTTTTCTTACTGGTCTTTCTTGGGATCAAAAGTCTCCGAGGAGGAACAGAAAAGCAAGACCTTACAAAGGACAAAGATATTGCCAGCGAAGAACTTGCCGAGAAGCGCGTTGAGAAAATGCACATCAAACAAGGCAGCATCATCGGTTCCGCTTTGCTTGGTATTGTGCTCTATGCCTCAAATATCGCCTCACTTCCTGAGTGGGTATTTATCACATCATTTTTGCGTCAGCAGCACTGGCTTGCCGAAGGCCTTCAAGCTTCGATTTCCTTTGCCGTTGGTGCAGGTTTGGGGACAGCCGGATGGTTTTTTCTCATCACCAGATATTTCAGCAAGAAGAAGACTACACTCAAACCCAAAACATTACACACCATCAACCTCTTTGCAGGAGTTGCAATGTTACTTTTCGGAGTCTATTTTGGCTATCAGATCATTTTCAAAACTGATTGGAGCAAGGTCAACGAGAGAGTAAGTGATACGGTCAACGGAAAAGTGGAAAGAACCATATAAGCCCCTTACTGCATTTTTGAGGGGTAGAGGGTGCTTAATGTGTTATATTTGTACTCTGAAATTAAGGATGTAAGGAGAAAAACTACGTGTCACACGATAATAGCGGAATACCCGGTCTTGAGCGTCATGAGGAAGAAATGAAGGTCAGCGGCTTTGCCGGATGGCTTTTTGGTGAGGAAGGCGGCACACAAATGCCTGTCTATACACCACCGACACATCATCACGACGATCAGCATGTCAGCGAAGCATTCGCCGGATTCTTCAAGGATGCTCCAGCAAGCACTGATGCCGAATATCAGAATATCCTCAAGGCACGTGCAATGCCGACCGATCTCTCCCAGATCAACATCCCTGCGGGTTACGCTCCAGTGACATTCCTCGAAGATGATATTATCGTCGTCGCAGAAAAAGGCAAAAATCTCCGCGAGTTGTGTTTGGAAAACAATATCCCGCTCTACAGCGATGTGATGCAGGTTCTCAACTGTCGTGGACTTGGACTTTGCACATCATGCCGCGTATCAGCTGACCCGAATGATGCTCTTTCCGCGCCTACGGCGATGGAAAAAGTCCATCTTATCCGTGACAATCCAAAATACCGCCTTGCTTGCCAATGCACTATTGAAGGCGAAGTAAAGATCTCCACGAAACCTGCAAAGGATTACGGCAAAGTCATGGCGAATGTCGTCCGCAATAGTGCACTATTGGGGGTCTTCTCGCTTGTGATGCTTCTTCTTCTTTTGGTTATCGGCTTTGATGTCGCAGGCTTTTGGTTCTAAGCGTTACGCATTCCGCAGAAGAAACTCTCTCGCTTGGTGAGGATTTTGCACGGCGTGAATTACAACAGGGTGCCGTCGTATTATTAATTGGAGAACTTGGTGCAGGGAAAACGCAATTTGCTAAAGGCGTTGCGAAAGCCTTTGGGCTTGATGACTACGATATATCCTCACCGACATATTCTCTCGTTAATGAATACGAAATACGCTTTACCGACGGAACAAACGGCTACCTCTTCCATCTCGATTGCTACCGTTTCGAGAAACCTGAAGAATTATTAGAGCTTGGTGTCGAAGAATATCTCTATCCGAAAAACGCTATTACGTTGATCGAATGGTCGGAGCGAATTGCCGAATATCTTCCTGAACACACATTCCGCGTTATCATCGAAGAACTCACTCCCGAATCACGAAAGATCAGCATCAGCCGTACATGATACTTGTCATTGACACATCACTTTCTACATTACGGCTCGCTCTTTTCGATGAGGGGGGAAATGCGTTGGCGGAATTCCACAAAACTCCTGAACCGAATGATAGAGGAATCCACGACAGACATCTTGCAGAAGAAACGCACGTAGCCTTACGTAAACTCAACGCAATTGCGAAAGATATTTCACGAATCGCATATATCTCAGGTCCCGGCACATTTACAGGGCTTCGCATCGGGTTGGCATTTGTGAAGGGAATGTCGTATGGATTGGAGTGTCCTGTCATGCCAATGACAGCGCATGAGTTGATGAAGTACGAATACGAGAAATTATTCGGAAGAGGAAGTGATGTGCGATTCCTCTATCCCGGCTATGAGAAGAACTCCGTTTATGCGGCATGTGGTGAGGACATTGCGACTATCGCATTCATCAAAGCCGAAGCAGCAGAAACCTTACACAAAGAAAAAACCGCAGGGCATTCCTCGCTCCATGCACTCTTCCCTAATATGCAACCTCTAACGCTCCCCCTCAACCTCTTAGCAGAGTGTGCGAACAACACAGCCAACCTCATCCCCCCCACCTCTATCGGAGACCTTGAGCCATTTTATGGCACAGATTTTAAAGTGGTGTAGATGGGGTAAGTATTCTTGTTTTGGAACTTAATACAGCGGGTTTGTGTCGCTTCCGTAAGTATTGCTTGTTCATATTGTGATGTGATTTGAATAGACGATTTGCTCGTTTAGTAAATATGAGTAAATGCCCTTATCATCTTTTTTTCAACCAAATTTTTATTGGCAGTTATTGGGTGTCAAAAAATACATTAAAAATTTAGCACTCATAACCCGATGAAGACCATTAATCACTTCTCCTCAAAAGCTCTCGTGTTGTTGATGCTTGTATTAACAATGTTAGTTAAAAAACACACTTTTGTTATTGCTATTTTGCTCGTGCTTGCGGGGTTGCCGCAAGCACAAGCCCAGATCATCTGGAAACATACCATTTCTGATGTATGGCTCAACCCGACAACCCATGAAGAAGATTCATCATTGGTGTTTACTGCTTTGTCGTGTTCGGGTGATAATTGCACTGCCGTAGCAATCCAATTTTATACTCCTGAAAATAATTTCGGTCGGCTTGCTTTTTATCGGAGCAATGATGGAGGAAAAAGTTGGCGTGACCAACCCAACAATGTACTTCCCAGAGATGACTTTCAAATTTTAAATTGGGGCGTTACCAAGATTCAGCAGATAGATTCTCTTCATGCAGTTGCCATAGCTGATTTGGGTGCTGTTATTATGACATCTGATGCTGGGCAGACATGGTATAGGAGAGATGTTCCTGTAAGACGTGATCTTCTGGATGTTCATTTTTCCGACCCTATGACGGGGATTGTTCTCG
>JBKJHR010000044.1:0-6452 GCA_046598695.1 Kapaibacterium sp. (SeqCode) | reverse complement strand
AACAAAGTACCATAAAGGACAAAAGATCCAATTACAAAACTTCTATGACGGCAAGACACATCCGCTTGATGTGATGATTCTCGGTAGACAAAAAATAGAGGTTGATGCTGGTACATTTGATTGCATCGTTGTCGAGCCACTTGTTGTCGAAGGAGGTTTGTTCAAGAATGAAGGCTCGATAAAAGTCTGGCTTACGAACGACGCGAACAAGATCCCCGTGAAGATGCAGACAAAAGTCGTTGTCGGCAACATAGATGTAATATTAACCAAGTTTGAGGGATTGAAGAACACGCCAACAGCAAAGATTGAATAGGTTTAGTATTTCAAATCTGAAAGACAGTGGCACCGACTTTAGTCGGTGCATTAACTACCCCAAAAATTTATTTCGTGCGGCTTGCAATTCTTTGAGGATGTATTGCATCTTCGGATTATTGCTTTCTTCGGCGAGCGGGAAGTAATGCTTGGTCGTCTCCATCACATACTTGATCGGGTTTCTCTTTACGTTGAACTCCAAGCAGCGAAACGTATCAAGTCTATCACAGAGTTTAAGTAATTTCGCATCATCTGTTGCACCCTGCAAGCGCTCTACATACTCTTTCTCCACGATCTCACGGAGTAACCCTTCTGCTTTAATATCTTTGGTGAGCATCGAGACCAGATAACTCGTGTATGCGCCGAAGTTATACTCCAATATCTCTGCTGAGAGTACCTGAGAATCCTCAAGTACATCATGTAAAAGCGAAGCACAGATAATTGCAACATCGGAAATATCGAGCTCATCCACAACGATCTTCGCAACGCGGCTGGGATGCCAAAAGTACGGCGTACCGTCAGGTCGCTTTTGGAATTCATGGACGGTCTCTGCCATCTCGTATGCATCGAGCACCATGTTGATATCCACTGCGCTCAAAGCTTTCTCGCGAAGCATCCTTTCGAGCGCGGCACGCTCTAGATAGGTCTGATTGTATTTGAAGACTGGTAATTCCAAGCGGATGTACTGAAGTATGTACTACAAATTTACGACTTTACTCTTAAGGCAAACATAAAAGGGAGAGATTTCACAACCCCACCCAACACCATACCCTATCTATTCTCGGGAAGGAAAAGCACACTAGGACGCTTTCAGAGCACTAATAGCCGCTAACATATTTTCCCCGTCACTTTTCATGACGTTGGAAATCATCCTTTCGAGTTCGCCCTTTCTATCCATCATTCTCTGGAGGAACAGCATATCCATTTCGCCCATTTCGCTCAAGGAGTCTAGCTTTCCATTTAGGGTTTCCTTCGGATTGCTTAGATCTTTTTGGGTCATCTGGTTTGCCGCCTCGGTTAAGACCAAAAATTCCAGCGCTTCTTTCGACGAGCGGCTGAGGTCCTGACCTGCGAACCTCTGTTCAATGTCATTGCGTATCGTAAGGTCGGTTGCCTTTGGATCTCGGCTGAACTTCGTTGCTTCGTCGGTGATCCAAGAGCGCACTGCCGGTTGGGCATGGGCGACCAACTGAGCATGAAGCACCCTGATTTGTTCGGGTAGTACCTGAGCGTCGACACCGCCATAGGCAGCCGCCGATAAATAGGCAAACCTAACATCTTCGCAAGACATCTCCACTCTCAACCGGCGTATGCCGTCAGTGCTTATTTCAAATTTATTATTGGATGTCGATGGAATACCAACAGGAGTAAAATCAACAGTAAATAATTCGGTCTTGTCATCTGCAAGGTATGTCAATGTACCTGTTTTCTTCGGCAGAACGTTGTTCTTCCTATCGAGCATCAACTTATCATGCCAAGCTGCGGCGGCTTGTGTAAACGTACTATCAAAAATAATTGTCAGCTTTGGTATGATGGCAGACGATCCCGTTTTTTTCGTCTCTTCGTAAGTGTCCTCCATAAGTTTTAGCGACATTGTCATCGGTTCGACCTTGACGTATTGTCTAGAAGGTTCATCCCTACCGTGGGAAGGTCCGCCTGACCAAGGGGAAGATTCTTCAAATCCGTCAATCTTCAGTCGAAAATTTGCTGACGTCCATTTCTTTTGGATCTTCTCATCGAGCTTATACTTTAAATGGTCTTTCCCAGAATCAGCACGGGAAAAGCGAACAGATTCCGGCTTGAACTTGATCGTCATCTTCGCAGCATCTTTGCTTGCCGCGTCGAGGGCGGGCATTCCAATTTCGGTAGTAAGCGCTTGAAAGAAATTGAGTCTACTTACTTCTTTGTAGTCGAAATCGCAAAGAACGACCGCTCCATTCTTTCTTCCACTATGCTTTTTATCAAACGAAGCCTGTATCCACTCGTAGAAAGCCTTTGACATACCTGTCCCGCATTTGAACGAGATGTCGTCATACTTTACATTACCAATATGCTTTTGGAATGTCGGGAAAGACAACGGCTCATCATTCGGCTCGAAGACGACCCATCCGCCATGCGTACCATTAAGCTCAATTGCAATATGTCCATTACGATGGTTTGCTTTGAAATTTCTGTAAAAGGCTTCAAAGGCATCAACATCAAGATCATTCGATACTCCAAGCGGGTCTTTGGGAATAGTAATAACAGCAGAAGTATTTTGACCGCCAACTTCCAGAGTTCTTTTGGCGATTGCCCAACTACCTTTTGCATCTTGTACGATAAACTCAAATTCATATTCTCCCCCTGCTTGCAAGGTATTCGGAGGTAAGAACAATGAGGCGGTTGATTGGTAATCTGAGAGTTGCGTGAAAGACGGATAGCCCGCCGGACGTACGCTCCACTTATATTTCAGCGGTGTACTGTTTGAGGAGGCAATACCAGAAACTGTCTGTCCTATACCAACATCAAATGGTATACTGCCAAGCACGGTGATCTGCGCAGTTAAGGTGCCATCATCCGAAATTCCATTACCTTTGTTGATAGCAAATCCTGCAAAGTTTTGATTTGGGACTCCATCGTTATCGGTATCGCTCCCGCTATTATTACAATTACTCGTAACCGTAAAATAATTCGGCGACGACCAACCGTCATACGTCGAAACCAACGGGAAGCCTCTATCATCGATCGCTCTTACGCTCCACATATATCTCTTCCCGATCTCAGGCAAGAAGAAATCGGTGGGCCACAACAACTGTGTCAGACCTATAAGATTCTGTGTGAAAACCGGTCTTCCTCCACGAAACGCCGAGATCGGCTCCATACCTGGGAGCACTTCGAAAATTGCAAAATGGTAGATAACGGGGAAGTTTGCAGGTTGCGGGACAGTCGGTGTCCATGTAAACATCGGACGCGGCTGATTATTGGATTTATCAATAACATTATTCACCCCATTCTTGCAAAGCTCGGTCTCCGTTGCGGGGAGAATGAGTAGTGGCGGGGTGTAGGAAATGATCGTCGCGCAACCACGATTTTCTGCAAGAACGGTATTATCCGAAACTCTAACTAATTGTATCTTTAGGCACACCAACCCATCGGGTATCTTACCTGATCGTTGTGTACTTGCATCGATGTTGTTCTCAAAATGTACAGCAGAATACTTCACCAGATCCTCACCCTGGAATGTAGCGGCTCCAGCCGGAAGTGTACGACTTGTGATCTTTTCAGGCTTCGTATAGGCGACGAGCTCGCCATTCAAATATATCTGTGCGAGAATTTTGACCTCAACAGAAGACTTCAAATTCTCGGTAATGATCGATGCTGTATTACTGCGGGACTGCCAATCGGAAAGGTAAGCGGAGGGGTTGTTTAAGATTACTTGAACGCTGTAATCCTGCGCTGATACCGAAGCACCAAACAGGAAAATTGCGGCAATCACGAGGATAACCGCTCGAAAATATGATGTGTGACTCATGTTCGTATCAGAAAATACTCCTACATGTCCGAAGAAAGTAATACAAATATATAAAGAAGACGTATCAAAAACCTCATTTGTGACATGAAAATGTCGTAATTCGTTCGGATTTCACAGAAAAGGATAGTCTGTAAGAATGAAGAAAATAGGCTCCGAAATCACCTTCAAGCGTAGAATGCTCATTTTGACAATCCATAACAAATTTATTAACAACGACTTAAAGGAAGCATCTAAAGTAAAATAGCGCGGGGAATCAACCCCGCGCTATCTGTTTATGTGTTAATTTTTCAGATCAACTATGCGTCTTCATTATTTTTGAGTATCCTCGCGCTTTGTAATTGAAAGCAGCGAAATTTGGGCTCGTTGATGTCGTCGAGCTACGGAAATAATCCCAAACGGTCGAACCGTATTTGGTCGAGATATACGTATCGGCAACATTTCTTCCCGTGACGGTGATCGCAACACCCACATTATATGTCAGCGAACCTGTACCAAGAATCTGAATATGCTTACACGTAATGTTCTCGGTTCCGACAAGAATGGTTGTATCAGCTTTTCTTGTAGCAGTGTTCAACAGGAATGCCTGCGTCCCAAGAGCAGAAACACTAACCGTATCTATCGCCGCAACCCAGCTTTCATTGGTTACAGCGTCGGCTTTATAGACTCGTACCCATTTAATATCAACGGGAGCACCGATAAAGGCAACCAAGTATGCAAAGCTGTTGATATATGCCACACCGTAATTGTAGCGATAAATATCTCCACTTGTGGCATCCTGCCAATAACGAAGTGTGTCACTTGTAGACCCGTTTGAGGATACGATCACTGAGACATGGGTCTTCCCTGCAAAGGTCGCATTCGTATCAATTACTCTCTCGGTGACTGTTACTTTCGTAGAGGCCAAGAGCACATCAGGATCGCTTCCAGATGCGTTCGACGTGTCCACTTCATACTGATCGTATGTCGTGGTAAAATTCATCTTGGTCGAGAACGTGTCAATATGCTTCGTCGTGTCAGGTGGTGTCGTTGTGGTACTATCACCGCACGAATAGAGCATCATGCCACCGAAGGCAAGAACGAGCATAGGAATAAGAAATCTCTTCATTTGTTACGATATAATTGTGAAAAATGCTTCGGGGGTCTACTATACAAACGGGATTTTGGGAGGATAGTTACTGAATTTATATTCATGGAAACATTCGACATGACGTATCAGAGCATCCTGACAACTGCCATCATGCCAACTTCCTGTCAATTTGGCAGGTGGCAGGAAGGGCATAATGCAACCCTGCCACTTGACACTTGCCATTATATTCATATATAATGGCAAGTGTCAAGTGGCAGGAGCAATGTATATATCTTAGAGCACTACCTTCGCGATGTTCTCTTTCACATCGTCGGAGCTCTTCTTTAGCTCGGCAGCTTCAGCATCAGTGAGCTTGATCTCGATGATCTGCTCTACGCCGTTCGTACCCAACTTCACCGGTACGCCAATAACGGTATCCTTCAAGCCGTACTCGCCATCAAGCCAGACAGAGCAAGGAAGTACGCGCTTCTTATTACGAGCGATAGACTCAACCATCTGCGCAACGCTCGAACCTGGTGCATAATATGCGCTACCTGATTTGAGGTAATTAACGATCTCGATTCCGCCATTGCGGGTGCGGGCGATGATCTCTTCCAAACGTGCTGCAGGGATAAGCTCAGGAAGTGGAATGCCTGCTACTGTTGAGTAACGCGCAAGAGGTACCATAGAATCTCCATGTCCGCCAAGCACGAAAGCTGTGACATCTTGTACCGATACGTCAAGTTCCATAGCGATAAAGCTACGGAAACGAGCAGAATCAAGCACACCAGCCATACCGATCACTTTGTGACGTGGCAAGCCTGTCTTCTTGAGCGCGACATAGGTCATCACATCAAGAGGGTTCGAGACGATGATGAAGATCGCATTCGGGCTGCGCTTAAACGCATTCTCAGCGCATCCACCAACGATCTCAGCATTCTTCGCCAATAAGTCGTCCCGGCTCATACCAGGCTTACGCGCCAAACCAGCGGTGATAACGACGATCTCCGACCCTTCGGTCTCGTCATAGCTGTTTGTGCCCATCAAACGTGTATCTGTGCCATGGACAGGTGCTGACTCGAACATATCGAGAGCCTTGCCCTGCGGTATGCCATCAACAACGTCAACAAGAACGACCTGCTCGGATAATTCCTTATCGGCAATGCGCTGCGCAACCGTCGCGCCGACATTTCCTGCCCCAATAACGGTAATTTTTTTCATGTGATATTATAATAAAGATAGTATTCAAAAAGTGCGAGACTAAACGAAAACTCGCTACGGGAGGTTCGGTTGAACTAACGAGGTTTTCTGTAGGGAGGAATTCACCGTAGAAACACGCCATGGCATGTCTCTGTGATTAAGCCTCAGACTTTTTCTTGTTTCCATCATACTCAGCTAAACCCTCTTCTTTGAGGTAATTGCCGTTTGCTGTCGTATTGATGTCCCCATTCGATTCCTGATGCTCTACTCCGTCATTGGTTGGTGGAGGTGTAGGAGCCTTGTCGTTATTCGCTACGGGAGTTTCTTTTTCTGGTGTTGTATTTGAGGTTTCCATGTGTAAAG
>JBKJHR010000100.1:0-17730 GCA_046598695.1 Kapaibacterium sp. (SeqCode) | reverse complement strand
AAAATAGGCGGATTGCTTGGCATTGCCAACAAAAAATTCAATATGATCTATACCTTTGAGAGGAAGGAAGTCCGTTTTCTCTTGAACGGGCATTTCTGCGATTAAATCTGCTTGTGTCATTGTTCTTATCTCGTCAATAATAATGTATAAACCCCAAACAACTAACGAGGCAATTCGGATTCAGAAAACGTCACGCTTCAGACGCTATTGGTGTATTGCCCTCGCCAGTGTGCTTCTGATCTCTTCATTGCAACGTGCGGTAGCACAGCCTGTTACAGCCCCAAGCATCCAAAAGACGAAGCAAGAAGTAACGGCGATCGAGCAACTAAAAAAGGATCTGGAAGGCATCCTCCAAGACCCCAAAGCCGCGAATGCAACATGGGGCATTACGATCCAATCATTGAAAAATGGTGAATCACTTTTTGAACTCAACCAAGCAAAGTGCTTTCTTCCGGCATCGAATTTGAAGATCGTCACTTCCGCTGCAGCCTTGAGTTTACTTTCTCCGACATTCCAATACATGACAGAACTGGTTACGAACGGGAAAATAACAAAGGGGGTATTAAAAGGCGATCTCATTATTCGTGGCTCAGGCGACCCGACCTTTGGCTCACCCTCGATGTTTCCGGAGCAAGACCCGACATTCGTGTTTAAGAAATGGGCGGATACGCTTGAAAGACTCGGCATTGAAAAGATCGAAGGAAATATCATTGTTGATGATACCTACTTCACCGACGAACTCTACCCGATCGGTTGGTCAATTGATGATGCTTCATATTACTACGCGATGCAAACATCAGGGCTTGCCTTTGCAGATAACTCTGTAAGTGTATCAGTCTCGCCAAACCTCACTGCCGGCTCGAAGCCTTTTATTGCGATCATCCCCGAAACGGATTACATTGAGAAGAATAATAAAGCCGTGACTCGCGATGCGAAGAAAATAAAAGACTCTACTTCGGAGAAGCATCTGATCACCGTTATGCGAGAGCTAGGCACGAATACGATCAATGTGACGGGAGAGATAGAGAAGGGCGCACCAGCAATGCTTGAACAGATCGCCGTTGAATCCCCATCGCTTTATGCAGCAACGGTTTTTCGGGAGATGCTGGAATATCAAGGTATTACCATCACAGGCGGAACAATGACGACAGCAGAGCTTGAAGAAAAGATACCGTATAAAACAGCGAAGACGCTAGCACAGCAAGTTAGTCCACCATTGAAGGATATTGTGCAGGTGATGAATAAGAAATCGAATAATCTCTATGCAGAGCAATTATTCAGAACAATAGCGAAAGAAACTACTGGCGAAGGAAGTTGGAAGCAAGGATCAGCAACAATTAAGAAATTTCTGGTCTCGCTCGGTGTGAATTCCGATAATTTTTCGCTTCGTGATGGTTCAGGCTTATCGCGAATGGATCTTGTGACTCCCGAAGGAATGTTGACGATCTTGAAGGCAATGTATCACGATGCAAGATTATGGCAGGCGTTTAGCGAATCACTGCCGATCATGGGCAAGGATGGGACACTATCCGGACGTTTGACAGGAACACTTGCAGAAGGGAATATCCGCGCCAAGACAGGTTTCTTGACAGGTGTACGAAGCTTGTGCGGGTATCTTACGACGAAAGATAATGAGATGCTTGCCTTTACGATCTATGCAAATAATTTTACGGCGAATGTCAAGGATATTAATAATCTTCAGGATGTGATGCTTCTGCGCCTCGTGAACTTTTCACGAAAATAATACCGTTGCATACACATATTCTTTTCCTGTGTGAAACACTCTCTCGGAGAGATAGTATATCAAGCATGAGCAAATTTTCTCGTTCTCTCATATTCACGGTCTGCGTCCTCTTTGTTTCTCAGGCGTTTGCGCAACTTCCGCCTTGGAAACGCTTCACGCTTGATAATGGGCTGGAAGTCCTTGTCATTGAGAATCATCTTACCCCCATTGTAACGATCAACGTTGCAGTGAAGAACGGATCCTTTACCGAACCGGAAGATTACAACGGACTTTCGCATCTCTATGAGCACATGTTCTTCACCTCGAATGCTCGTGACACCAGTGAAGATATGTTTCTCGACCGGGTTGACCGCCTTGGCATTGTCTATAACGGCGAGACGCATGAGGAGAATGTGCAATACTATTTTACATTACCAAAGCAAAACCTCGAAAAGGGAATTGACTTCATGGCAACGGCAATTATGAAGCCGCTTTTCAAGCAATCAGAGCTTGACCAGCAGATCACCGTCGTGCTTGGTGAATTTGATAGAAATGAATCGAATCCCTATTTCAATTTTAATCGTGCCGTCTCACTGGCAATGTGGGGAAAGAATGAATCACGCAAAGAACCACTCGGCAATCGTGCGACGATCTCCTCTGCCACTCGCGAGAAAATGATCACGATCCAGAAAAGATATTACATCCCAAATAATTCATTACTTATTATTGCGGGAGATGTCAATACAAGTGATATTAAAAAGCTTGTCCCAAAATATTTTGATGAATGGCAGCGTGGTGAAGATCCCTTCAAGAAAAACCCGTCACCAGTCATGGAGCCGCTCAAAGAAATTAAGTATGTCACTGATTTTGTAGATCAGGCAACATCTGTTGTCTTTACGCGTTGGCTCGGACCTTCGATCGGTGTTGATGATAAAGCAACGTATGCCGCAGACGTGTTTAGCGAGATCATAAAACAAGATGAGCATGAGTTTACCAAATCACTGTTGGAGTCTGGTATTGCTCGCGGAAGAAATTTCTGGTACTATACGCAAAGGCTTGTCGGTCCTATTCAAGGTGATATCTATGCGACATCAGATAAGTTGAAAGAGGCGATGAAAATATACTGGGATAATGTAAGGAGATTTACCGACCCCAATTATTATACGGATGAAGAACTTGAGACATCAAAAGCTCAGTTAAGAAGCCGTATCTTGTATGAAACAGAATCGCTTTCGGATTTCACGAAAACGGTAGCTTTTTGGTGGGCTTCGACGGGGCTTGATTATTACGAAGGCTACCTTGATAACCTTGCAAAGATCAATCGTAAGGATATTATCGAGTACCTCAATAGGTATGTGATAGGCAAACCATACGTGATCGGTCTTTCCATTGCGGCGGGAGATATCTCGCGCAATAACATTGATGTCAAATCTCTTTCACACCAAAACTTTTTGAAAAGCTGGTAAACATGACGAATATCAGGCAGACATTTCTTCTCGTGTTTTCAGCACTCATTATCTGTTCCATTCTTTGGTCAATTCCGATAATGGCGACTCCTTCAGATGATTTGGAATTATCTGATGTCGAAGAATTTGACTTTAATGGGATGCAGGTGATCTTGCGCGAAAGCAAGGACGTGCCTTCGGTCACGGCATTGCTCTATTTCAAAGGTGGCACGAGTGTGATGAACTCCAACACAGAGGTCGCTGAAGAGTACATGGCGATGAATCTGATCCATCCCAGCGCATCGGACTTCACATCCAAACAATACTATCGCCGCAAGATGCTTCGCATGGGCTCAGGGATTGGCGGAGCTGACGGACGTGATTTTTCGGTGATGACAATGCGATCAACGCGCGAAAACTTTGATACCACATGGAAATTCTTCTCTGAGAAGATTACCAACCCTACCGTTGATCTTGTTGAGTTTCAAAACTTTCAACGCAATGCACTTGTCGGCTTGAATGAGGGCAGGCAGAGTCCAGAATTTGTTGCACGTATCGTTCTTGATTCAATGTATTTCTTGGGGCATCCGTATGGGAAGCGGTTGAACAAGGAAGAATTGCAAGCAGTAACTCCCGAACGAATTCTCAGGCATTTCAAAGAGTTGACACAGACCTCACGCTTGTTGCTTGTCGTTGTTGGGAATATTAGCCGCAAAGAATTAGTGAAGCAATTGGAGCAATATGGCTGGCAGAACCTGCCAAAGGGGAATTTCAGAATGACCGATCTTCCTGTGCCTGAGAAATCAAAATCTCCGGGAGCATATTTCCCGCCGATCGATCGCAAGCTACCCACAAAATATGTAAGAGGATATATTCGTGTACCAAGCAAGGGAAGTCCCGATTATTATCCGTATGTTCGCTTGCGTAATTTCTTTGGCGGATTTCTCTTTCAGCATTTGCGTGTCCAGACAAATCTCTCCTATGCACCTGATATCACCGATATAGAATGGAAAGAATCGGTAGCGATGATCTCGTTTGAGACCTCGCTTGTCGATAGCGCAATACATATTGTTCTTCGCGATATGGATTTCTTTGTCAAGAACCAGCTACTTGAATCTGCTGTAAAAGGAGGTGTTGCCAAATATACGACCAACACATTCTTGAAGCAGGAATCCACACCCGAAGTCGCTGCTGCCCTTGGTCAGGCGCAATTATTGACAGGCTCATGGAAGAATGCATTTGTGAGCTACGACAAACTCTCGAACGTAAGGACCGAAGACATCCAGCGCGTCGCCCAAACCTACTTCAAGAACATCAACTGGGTCGTCGTTGGCGATACCCGTGATGTAGATAAGAAGTTATTGGAGTCGAAATAGTGGCGGCAGTTTAAGATCTACACAAAAACCAAAATCTTTCCACGAAATAAAGGATTTAAGTCGCTTTTGTTTCTTCGTTGCTGTTTTCTTCCGTATATTTGATTCCGTACGTTTGTAAAGGGTAAGTAACAACAAGTGGCAAAAACTAAGTACGGACATCAAACCAAGTTTATTTTCATTACCGGCGGCGTCGTAAGCTCGCTCGGGAAAGGAATCGTCTCCTCTTCACTCGGTCTTCTTCTGAAATCACGCGGTCTTCGCGTGACGATCCAAAAGTTCGATCCCTATATCAATGTTGACCCCGGCACAATGTCGCCGTATCAGCATGGTGAGGTCTATGTGACCGATGACGGAGCCGAGACCGATCTCGATCTTGGGCATTATGAGCGTTTCCTTGACGTCTCCATGACGCGGGATAACAATACGACGACAGGGCAGGTCTATAACGAAGTTATCCAACGTGAGCGACGTGGGGACTATCTGGGAGCGACTGTGCAGGTCGTACCACATATTACCGATGAGATTCGCCGTCGCATGATGCGCCTCGCCGAAACGGGGCAATTCGATGTGGTTATCACCGAGATCGGTGGTACGGTCGGCGATATTGAGTCCTTGCCATTTTTGGAAGCAATGCGCCAACTCATGAGGGTTGTTGGGAAGCAGCATTGCCTTTCTATCCATCTGACACTTGTGCCATATATCGCAAGTGCAGGGGAGATCAAGACGAAGCCGACACAGCATTCGGTCAAGACCTTATTGGAGATCGGTATCCAACCCGATGTCCTCGTCTGTCGCTGCGAAGTGCATATTGAGAAGGCAGTCCGCGAGAAAATTGGGCTATTCTGCAATGTTGACCCCAGAGCTGTTGTAGAGGCAATGGACGCTTCGACGATCTATGATGTACCACTAACATTCGCTGAAGAGAAGGTGGATCAGATCGTTCTCGAAAAGCTCGGCTTGAAAGCCAAGAGCAAATTAGATGTCACGAAATGGCGCGCCTTTGTCGAACGCGTCAAGCATCCCGACAAAACGGTTCGTATTGGTTTGATCGGGAAGTATATCCAACTCGCCGATGCGTATAAATCTATCAGCGAATCATTCATCCATGCCGGAGCAGAAAACAATGCAAAGGTAGAAGTTGTATGGATCAGTGCAGAGGAATTAGAAGAGAAGAGAAATATCTCTTCATATTTCGCTGATATTGACGGAGTGCTGATCGCTCCGGGATTTGGCTCACGAGGTGTGGAAGGAAAGATCAAGGCGATAGAGTATGTCCGCAAGAATAAGATTCCGTTCTTTGGCATTTGTCTCGGCATGCAATGTGCAGTGATCGAATACGCAAGGAATGTCTGCGGTTTGAAACGTGCGAACTCCAGCGAGTTTGAAGAGACCGATCAGAACGTGATCGATCTGATGCTTGACCAGAAGAAAGTCTTGACCAAAGGTGGCACGATGCGCCTGGGAAATTATCCTTGCATCTTGAAGAAGGGATCGCTTGCAAATAAGATCTACAAAGATCAATTCATCAACGAACGTCATCGCCATCGTTATGAAGTCAATAATGCGTACCGTGAGATACTGCAAAAGAACGGCATGATCTTTGGAGGTGTATCGCCTGATGGAAAACTTGTGGAGATGATCGAACTTCCACAATCAGTACATCCTTTTTTCATCGGAGGACAATTTCATCCGGAGCTAAAGAGCCGCGCAACAAAAGCGCATCCTTTATTTCGAGAATTCGTGAAGGCAAGTTTAGCGCATAAAGAGTCAAAGCCGAAGAAGAAATCAGCACCGAAAAAATCGGCAGTAAAAGCACGAGTACGATCAACAGTGAAAAAGAAAGCGAAGAGTTGAAGATCATAATGCCAGCCGAAGGCTCGGCTCGCGCATTGCCCCCGCTAGCCAAAGATGTGGCAGATACATTCCGCGAACTTGTTCGTGATGCATCGTGCCGCAAGGAGTTATCTGCCTTTATTGTAGAAGGTCCGCACCTTGTGGAGCGTGCATTGCAGATGAATCCGAACATCATCGAGCACGTTGCGATCACCGAGCATGCCGCCGAACGTGAGAGTAAACTTCTTGCATTGCTTTTTTCTCAGACGAAGCACGTATCGCTCATCACCGAGAAAATATCGGAGAAAATAAGTGACACGAGATCTCCGCAAGGAATTTTTGCTCGCGTCACATTGTCCCATCTCGCCGTGTCAACTATAAGGAAGAATGACGGTATTATCCTTGCATTAGATGGAGTGCAAGACCCTGGCAATATCGGAACGATCATCCGTACAGCAGCATGGTTCGGCATCAAGCATATTATTCTTGGTGAGGGATGTGCTGATGTCTATTCGCCGAAAGTACTCCGCTCGACGCAAGGAGAGATCTTTTCTGTAATGACCTATGGGCAGATACCTTTGCTTCCCGTTGTAACAAAATTGAAGATGCAAGGTTATTCTCTTACGACTACGACTTTATCGCCTGCTTCGGGTTCTATTTATGAGGCGGCTCCCCACGAGAATAGCGTCATCGTCTTTGGTAGTGAAGCGCACGGAGTGCGTGATGAAATACTTGCATGTGCAGATACTCATGTGATGATTCCGCGTTACGGCACGGGAGAGTCACTAAACGTTGCAACGAGTGTTGGCATCATCCTAGCAGAGATCAAACGAAGGGTATCGGTGCAGGAATAGAAATTAATTTTTATTCACAAATATCGCTAAGTTATTGGTTTTGCACCCTGTTCGTTGTATTTTTGTCATAGAGAATCCGTTGTGTTCGTTATTCTTGTATCAGCAGTAGTAACTTTGGGCATCGATGAACGTTTTATCATCATACCAGATGAAACTACGGTGAAGCAGAAAGCGTATCTTATCACATAGGGGGAGGAAATAAACATGAAGACCTCAAAGATAGACAACCAAGAAACATCGCCGCAATCACGGGCGCAGGAATACTTACAGAAAGCGTATCGCTTGCAGATGTCGGGTCATCTCCAAGAAGCAATTGAGAACTACAAAGCTTCTATCGAGATCTTGCCGACGGCTGAGGCGCATACATTTCTCGGATGGGCTTATAGCTTTCTCGGTGACTATGAACTCGCGATCGAAGAATGTAAGGTTGCAATTCATATTGATCCGGAGTTTGGCAACCCCTATAATGATATTGGCGCGTATCTGATCCAACGCGGCGATACCGACGAGGCAATTCCATACCTTGAGCTTGCGATGAAGGCAAAGCGTTATGCAACGCCCCACTTCCCACATTACAATTTGGGACGTATCCTTGAGCGCAGAGGCGATTGGTTCGAAGCTCTCGAAGAATACCAAATGGCATTAGAGATCGAGCCTGGATATACGCTTGCAAAAGATGCGTATTATCGCTTGATGGCATTGATGAATTAACATGATGTGATGGCGCGGGTTTATCGCCCGCGCTGGCACTCTCTCGAGAAAACTGCCGTTTTTCTCTTTTCATTTTATAACGACCACGATTTTCATGGACAGAAGAGATTTTCTCAGAAACGCAGCATTGACAGGCGCAGCACTTGCCGTCAGCCCTGCTATATTTGAATCACTCGGCATCGGTAGCCTCAAAGCAGCTACGCGGTCAACAGGGGTTGCTACTATGCGCGAGATTCCGCTACGCTTGGAAGATACTCCGGAGCTGAAGAAGATCGGCGGAATGTTCCATCTTGAGATCGAAGAGATTGACAAGAATTTGCTCGTCGTTCGCGTCGAAGAGAATAAGTTTGTAACGGTCAATATCAAGTGTACCCACAAGGGCTGTGATGTCGCCTATAAAGGACCCACTGTAGAAAAGGAAGAGGAGAAAGAAGATGATGGTAAGCTCAAGGTGACGAAGGAATCGCAACCGATGTTCGTATGCCCCTGCCATAGTAGCACTTTTGATCTGACAGGTGCCCCGGTTTCTGGACCGGCGAAAAAGCCGCTCGGAAACTATGAGACGATCTTTAAGGATGGTGAAGTGATCATCAAGATTCCTGCCGAAGGGGAAACTGCTCCTGCTGATTGCACCAAAAAGTAACAGTGAGATCTTTTTACGACGTGAGTCCGCTTAGCAATAAGTGGACTTCTTAGTTTTAGAAATGGTGTTAGAGTGGTATGCGCACTTCGGAAGATATTGTAGAACGGGTTCGCGACGCGACGAGTATCGTTGATGTCGTCAGTGAGCACGTTCGCCTCCGAAAACGTGGTCGCAATTACCTTGGGCTTTGTCCATTCCATTCCGAGAAGACTCCTTCTTTTAATGTTCTCGAAGATAAAGGCATATTCAAATGCTTTGGTTGCGGTGCGGCTGGGGATGTCTATACCTTTTTGATGAAGCTTGAAGGGTTAACATTCCCCGAAGCGATCGAGAAACTTGCGGGCAAGGCGGGGATAGAATATGATAAAACGCAGCAACGAGGGAACAGCGAAGCCGAGGATCGCAATGAGGTTCTTTATAATACATGCCGAGATTTTGCCGCATTCTGCTACCGGTCTTTGCGAGCAGATGTGGGAGACGAGGCTTGGCAATATCTAAAGTCAAGAGGCTTTGGCGAAGAGATACTCAAAAAATTTGGTGTTGGATATGCGCCCGACGGCGCGAACTCCTATCTCCGCTCTCTCGAAGAAAGAAACATTCAACCCGGAGCGGCTGAACAAGTTGGTATTGTCGCAACAGGCGAGAATGGCGGGAAGTATGACAGATTCCGTGCACGAATTATTTTCCCTATCTTTACGCCAACAGGAAGAATCATTGCCTTCGGCGGGCGCATTATGCCGAACAATCCCTCGGCAGATAAAGTAGGGAAGTATATCAACTCCCCAGAAACGCAGTTCTACCATAAATCGCAGGTTCTCTACGGTCTCTTTCAAGCGAAGGATGCTATCCGCAAACTTGATTATGCGTTGATGGTCGAAGGCTATGCTGATGTTGTGGCATTATCGCAAGCAGGTTTCGAGAACTCCATTGCGGCATCGGGCACTTCGTTGACGAATGAGCAACTCAATCTTCTTCGCCGCTATACACGAAATATCGTATTGCTCTTCGATGCCGATCTTGCAGGGAAAAATGCCGCATTGCGAGGGATAGAACTTGCTCTATCCGCAGGCTTTGATGTGAATACGATCGTTCTACCACAAGGAGAAGATCCGGATTCATTCATTAAGAAAGAGGGTATCGAAGCATTTCAGCGTCAACTTGATGGGCGTGTATCGTTCGTTGAGACGAAAGGTCGCTTGCTTCGTGAACAAGGATTATTTGATACGCCTGAGGGTTCGTCGCGGGCAGTACGATCACTCGTGGAGACAATTGCGAAGGTGCCGGATTCGATCAAGCAAGAATTTTTCATTCGTCGTGTTGCCGAAAGATTCAAACTACAAGAAACAACACTTCTTGCCGAATTACAAAAAGTAACGAAGCGTGGTGAACGTGAATATGTGAAGAAAGAGATCGATAGGCAGATCAATCAGCCTGCCATGCACGATCCCTTCTCATCCGAGCCGCCGATGATGGATGCGCTTCCTCCGACTGAGCCAGAGATCGTCCTCTTAAAATCATTTCTTGATGATACGAACACTGCCTATCGCGCTGCGATAGAAATGGATTTTGATTATTCGTTGATCGAGAATTTTCATGTATCGTCGCTCATTTCCTATTGCATCGGGAAGTTCGAAGATCGTGGGGAAAATATCAATGCCGCAGAAATGATTGAAGCCTATCGAGAAGATGCATCAATGGTCTCCTTGATAACTGATACGTTGACAGACAAAGAAAAATTGAGCGAAGAGTGGGAGATACCCGTTGATGACCCCGTTCTGAAAATTAGGATGAGTGTTCGCCATGCGGCATCACTTATCACGCGTCAAACTCTTGAGAGAAAACGTGAAAAACTATATTCTCGCGTTGCGGAAATTAGTGATAGTGATGAATTAGACAGAACGATGGCTCTGGCTTTAGATTATGCGCAAAAGATAGAACAATTAAAAGACATAGCTGTCGGGAATTACTGAGCGTTGCGATTCTTTCTCTGTTTGAGATATTCGCGGATCATGCCGATCGTTGAGAGCTCGCTATCAGGATGGTTCTTGAGATAGTTTGCGCGGATAACGAAGATAGAGACTCCGCCGACGAGCGTTGCAGGCAAAAAGACCATTGCCATGATGCTGTTATAGAATCCGTTCGAAAGACGTTCACCTGCACCAGTTAATGACTCCTTGCACATCGGACATGATTGCGCAAAGGTGAATTCGGCTGTCGTGAGTATACCTACAAAAGCTATGAAGAGGTTGAGTCCGATTTTTTTCATATTCATTCAGAAATTGCTAATAAGAAAACATTACTTGTCTCGATATAATCCCCCCATCATAAAGAGTGCGCCAGCCCACATCCCTTTTGATTTTGGGTAAAAGAATACCGGGAAGAAAAAGTTGAACGGCGCCCAAATAAATATCTGCGTTATTGCCGAAAAGTCGAAGAAATAATCTGTGGTAAAATATCCGATGATAAATAAAATTTGTGTGAGAAACACATTCAGATACATCGCAACGATATATTCACCATCCTCGCGTTCGTATTTCACTCCACAATTGGGGCAGGACTTATTCATCGTCCAATGCTTCTTGCCCGTGCCGAAGAGATTCGCTTTTTTGCAGGCGGGGCAGATCCCTCGGAAGCCACAGAAAACGGATTCGAGTGCTACGCCAAGCGTAACCTTCTTCTTCGGGGTTTGAGGCATACTGCTATACCCACTCGGTGGTCGGTCGTTGAATGAAGGCGGTACGTCGCGGTAGAAGTTCATGCCGTATTATACGACTTGCGGAAAAATTTGATACAATAAAAGATAGATGATAACGCCTGTCACTGATACATACATCCAGATCGGGTATGCATACTTTACGATTTTCTTATGCTTGGCATCTTCGCGCTTTAACCCACGACGTAGAGAGATAACGGCAAAGATCGGCACCGTCGCAGCAAGAACAACGTGCGTCAGAAGCAGCACTAGATAGATGGGTTTGAACCACGATGGTTCGCGGAAGGGCACGGAGAGAACGTTATAATGGTAGATCAGATAGCAAATGAGAAAAACGATGGATGTGCAGAATGCAGCGATCATCACCTTCTTGTGATTTTCGATGCGACGATGCTTTATCTGATTACGCCCGATAAGGAGCAATACGGTTGCTGTCGCATTTAACGCCGCATTTACTATCGGTAGATCATAAACGGTCATTGCTTTTCCTCTCGTAATAAATCTCCGATATCTGCTAACACTTTTGCTTTGGATTCATCCTCTGTCCCGGTATAGAATCCTCTTATATTACCTTTTTTATCAACAAGGACGAATCGCTCACTATGAACGATAGGATTATTATAGTCACCGCCCACAGAATCGAGTGTGAGTTTGAAGCCGTTTTTGGCGACGGTATAGATTGTCGAGATCGGTCCTGTCAGGAAGTACCAATTCTTCGTATCGGCATTGTATCGCTTCGCATATTCCGCCATGACTTCTGGTGTATCGTTATTCGGGTCAACGCTGATGCTCACAAGTTTTACATCGGGTGTCTTCGTGATCGAGTGTTGCAAACTTGCCATTTGCGAGGTCATCATGGGGCACGTGCCAGCGCAATGTGTGAAGATCAGATCAACGACATAGATGCTTCCTTTGAGGTTGCCAGAGCCAAAGGGCTTGTTGTCAAGATTCGTAAGCGTGAATTCGGGGACTGTGCCGATCGTGGGGAGAATCCGCGAAGGCTTGGTGATCTCCTGAGAGCGCATCCAATCATTGAGTGAATAGATACCGATACCAAGCAGAGCGACGGCAAGTACCGTCCATAAGATCTTTTGAGGGTTATTCGTAGCCATAGTTGTAAAAAAGTGTGCCGTGTAAACAGAGAGGAGTGGGGAGAAGTTTGGGAGGGGTTGGTGTGGCTGAAAGAATGAAAGGTAAAAAGGTAAGGTGTAAATTACAGGCACCCATAGGGAAAAGTCAAAAGTAAGGTGATTTTTATCGATTTAATTTTAAATCGGATTCTTTTAGTCCGATATGTGTTATATGTGCTTAGAATACAATGTTACGACTATCAAAGCGAGTGGAATATGGACTTATGGCGTTGCAGCACTTGGCAAAGTGCGGCAATGTTGCCACCACGCGTGAGATATCCGACGGCGCGCAGATACCTTACGACCTTCTGGCAAAGGTGATGCAATCGCTGAAGCGGGATGGGTTGATAGATTCGTATCAGGGTACAAAGGGCGGATATGCGTTAATGCTCTCGCCGAATGCGATCTCGCTTTCGCGGGTCATCGGTGCACTTGATGAGGATACGGCTCTGACCGATTGCGGAATCGAGAATGCTGATCATTCGACATGCTCAAAGTTCGAGACCTGCACGATCAAAGACCCATTGAATAAGCTTCAGAAGAAAATGGAAGAGACGTTCGGCTCCGTGACCGTTGCGGAATTGCTTTAAGACTTTTTAGGAAAAGAACATTATGTTGAATCTACCAATTTATTTAGATAACAATGCGACGACGCCGATGGATCAGCGCGTCTTGGATGCGATGATGCCATATTTCGTTACGAACTTCGGCAATGCCGCAAGCCGTAACCATGCTTTCGGTTGGAAGGCAGAAGAAGGCGTTGATTGGGCGCGTCAGACGATAGCAAAGTATATCGGCGCAGATGAGAAAGAGATCGTCTTTACAAGCGGCGCAACAGAATCTAACAACCTTGCTATCCGCGGCGTAGCGGAGATGTATGCCTCGAAGGGCGATCACATCATAACGCTTACGACCGAGCATAAAGCAGTTCTTGATACATGCAAAGCACTTGAGCGTCATGGCAAGAAGGTAACGTATCTGACGGTGAATAAAGAAGGCTTCGTTGATCTCGAAGAGCTTCGTAATGCGATCACCGATAAGACGATCCTCGTCTCGATCATGCATGCGAATAACGAGATCGGTACGATACAAGATATTGAGAATATCGGAAAGATCTGCCATGAGAAGGGCGTGCTCTTTCATACAGATGCAACGCAGGCAGTCGGCAAAATTCCGTTCGATGTGATCAAGATGAATGTTGATCTCGCATCGTTCACTGCACATAAAATTTATGGACCAAAGGGCATCGGCGCACTCTACGTTCGCAAGAAGAACCCACGTGTGAAGCTCACCGAGCAGATGTCGGGCGGCGGACATGAGCGCGGAATGCGCTCTGGTACGCTGAACGTCCCGGGTATTGTCGGTTTCGGCAAAGCTGTTGAGTTGGCGATGATGGAGATGGGCGAAGAGACGAAGAGAGTCGTCGGTATGCGCGATAGATTGTGGAATACACTTCGTGGCGAACTTGATGAACTCTACATCAATGGACCTGACCCGATCGAAAAACCTGAGTGGAGATTGCCCGGTAACTTGAATGTCAGCTTTGCATTCGTCGAGGGCGAAGCGATGATGATGGGTATTAAGGATATTGCTGTATCGTCAGGCTCGGCGTGTACGTCGGCAAGTTTGGAACCGAGTTATGTGCTCAAGGCGCTCGGTGTGACCGAAGATCTTGCTCATACATCCATCCGTTTCGGGATCGGAAGATTTACGACGGACGAAGAAATTGATTTTACGATAAAAGATGTTGTAAAAGCCGTGAATCACTTGCGCGAAATGTCTCCTCTTTACGAAATGGCAAAGATGGGCATAGACATCAAGTCGGTCGAGTGGGCACATCACTAACTCTTCATCGTTAATCGCTACAACAATGGATGCAGATATTTTTATAGACTACCCATACGAGCTTTTCAGCTACATGCGTCAGATACGCAAGCCCGTATTTCATAACTCGAATCTCTTTCTGCGCGATGTGCAGTATGCGATTCAGGATTACTTCGAGGATAAGACAGGCGAAGTGATCAAGAATGCGGACGTTGATAAAGTCGCAATGGATGTTGTTCGTGGTTTGGAATTAAAAGGCATTTTGAAACGCGTGAATCCACAAGGTTACCTTGTGAATTTTCCGGAAATGCTTACAGGCAAGGGTGGTACGAAAGGCGCATTAGGAATGCTCTCAGCAGGAGCAGTGATGCCTCCACCGGCAGCAGCTCCGAAGGCAGTTGCACCTGCAGCACCAGCCGCAGCGAAGCCAATGGCTCCGCCGCCAATGAAGGCAGCCGCGCCCGCAACAACAGCACCGGCAACGGGGGCAGCACCAGTAGGTGCGAAGGCTCCGCCACCGTGGCTGAAGAAGTAAAGAGCTAAACTCCCCTCTCAAGAGGGGCAGGGAGTGTGTTCCCCCTCTTAACTTAGAAGAACACACCCCTAACCCCTCTCAAGAGGGGAATAGATACGGGTTGACACGCTCCTCTCAAGAGGGGAATAGATCATAAGTTTTTTGTATCAAAGGCGACCTTTGGTCGTATAAAAAGGTAGATTAAATAGGAGAAGAGATTTATGGCATACTCAGAAAAAGTAATAGATCATTATAACAATCCGCGTAACGTCGGAACGCTTGACCCGAATGATTCTCATGTCGGAACAGGCTTGGTCGGCGCACCGGAATGCGGTGATGTGATGCGCTTGCAACTCAAGATCTCGGATGACGGCATTATCGAAGATGCGAAGTTCAAGACGTTTGGTTGCGGTTCGGCAATTGCATCGAGTTCTTTTGCGACAGAGCTTATCAAAGGCAAGTCCATCGATGAAGCATTCGCGCTCAAGAATACGCAGATCGTTTCTGAGCTTGACCTTCCTCCGGTGAAGATCCACTGCTCTGTGCTCGCAGAAGATGCGATCAAAGCGGCAGTAGCGGATTTCCGCCAAAAGCAAGCAAAGCTCAAAGAGGAAATGGTTGCTGCGTAGTAACTCACCTCTTGAGAGGGGTAGGGGGTGTGTGTCCCCCTTTATAAATACGACACACCCCTAACCCCTCTCAAGAGGGGAATAGATGCGGGTTGAGACACCCTCTCAAAAGGGAAATGTAACAAAATTTTTGATTTAGAATGGAAAAGATCATGGAAACAGATGTAATGACAATGCCCTCGTTAGAGGAAACAACCGTTGAACAGGCGTTCGCGAATCCCAATGAAGAGATCTCGTTGACAGAAAAAGCTATGGCAGAGATCAGAAAGATCATGTCAGCGAATAACATCCCAGGCACGTACGGACTTCGCGTCGGCGTAAAAGGCGGCGGATGTTCAGGTCTTTCGTACTCACTCGGATTCGATAAAGAATCACGCGAGACGGATAAGGTTGTAAAGAAGGATGATGTTCAACTTTTCGTTGATCCGAAATCTCTCTTCTATCTCTCCGGTACAGAGCTTGATTATACCGATGGCTTAAATGGCAAAGGGTTTGTATTCAACAACCCCAATGCGGCAAAGACATGCGGTTGCGGAAGTTCGTTCGGAGTATAAATGCCGGACTTTTTCGCGACGCTCGGCGTACCGCGCCAATTTATCTTTGAAAACGCCGCCCTCGAGCGGCGTTTTCACGAATTGCAACGCACTTCGCATCCCGACAGATTTGCAGGAGCGCACTCCGAAGTTCTCGACTCCGCGCTTGATCGCTCAAGCGATATCAACCGCGCATACAAAACATTACGTGATTCGCTTGCGCGAACGAAGCATCTTCTTTCACTCTATGGTTACTCAGTTGAGCAATCGAAGCAAGTACCGATGGAGCTGCTGGAGATCGTGATGAACGTGCAAGAAAAGGTCGCAGAGTTGGAGTTCGCATCCGAAGAAGCGAGAGAAGGAATGCTTTTACGTATCGAACCACTTACCGATGATCTCTCCATCCGGCGTAACGGACTTGATGCGAACACAAAATTACTTCAAGATACATGGGATGCATCGGAGCATACGAATTCCATAGAAGAACAAACGACGGAAGAAAAAAGCATTCTTTCCGGTATTGTAAAAAATTTGGCACAGCGCGCATACATTACAACGCTTCTTGATTCGCTTGGCGCGGCAATGCGCGGGGAATCTGGAGTGTTAAAGCATTAACTTTTTTTCTTTGATCTGCGAATGATGACAGCAAACATCAAGGCATCACTTCTTGAAGCACAAGATGCTCTTTCAGCTTTTCTTGCTGATGAATTGCTTCTTGCGAAGGTGGATTCCTTCGTAGATATACTCTATACAGCTTTTACGAACAGCAAAAAAGTTTATTCGGCAGGTAACGGCGGAAGCCATTGCGATGCCATGCACTTTGCCGAAGAGTGGACAGGGCGCTATCGCAAAGATCGCAAGCCAATGCCTGCGATATGCTTCGCCGACCCGTCGCACATGAGTTGTACGTCAAATGATTATGGCTTCGAGCACGTATTCGAGCGAATGGTTGATGCCTTTGGTGGAGAGGGGGATGTATTTGTCGGGATCACTACATCGGGACAAAGCAAGAACATTCTTCTCGCTGCAGAGACTGCAAAGAAAAAAGGAATGAAGGTCGTTGGGCTTTTGGGTAAAGATGGTGGCAAAATGAAAGATCTGTGCGACGTCGCACTTATCGTCCCAGGCGCAACAACAGACCGCATTCAAGAACTTCACATTAAGATCATCCACATCGCGATCGAATGCACAGAGCGTCGGTTGTTTCCGGAGCTTTATTAATACGCAAAATTGGGATTACAAATAACATTACCCGGACAAGGGACTGGTGGGCGCGTCGTTGGGATCGATCTCGGTACGACGAATTCGCTCGTGGCATTTGTTCGTAACGGAGAAGCAAAAGTTATTCCCGGACGCGATGGCGGTATTGTGCCCTCAGTCGTAACACTTGATGATAGCGGCAACGTCGTTTCCGTCGGAGTTGCGGCGAAGCATAATGCTCTGCGTGATGCGGCGCATACGGTCTATTCCGTGAAGCGATTGATGGGAAAGAGTTATGGTGATGTCGGTAAAGAAGCGAATATGCTTTCGTACTCACTTGTACCGAAAGAAGAGGGTTTAGTACGAGTTCGCATTGGTGAGAAAGAATATACTCCGATAGAATTATCATCGTTCATTCTTCGTGAGTTAAAGCAGCGCGCAGAAACATATTTCAGTGAGCCAGTCACAAAAGCTGTTATTACTGTACCCGCATATTTCAACGATGCTCAACGTCAAGCAACAAAAGATGCAGGCAGACTTGCAGGATTAGAAGTGCTTCGCATCGTCAACGAACCAACTGCCGCCGCACTTGCATACGGACT
>JBKJHR010000084.1:0-4531 GCA_046598695.1 Kapaibacterium sp. (SeqCode) | reverse complement strand
CGGAGACAGATCGAACTCCGCGAAGCTGAAGAGCTCAGGCGCGGCACGACACTTGTCGGTGCGCACCGCGACGAAATGAGTATCATGATCGATCCTGAACGCGATGCAAAAAACTTTGCATCGCAGGGACAACATAAGACACTGTTGGTCGCAATGAAGCTCGCGGAATTTGCTTTCTTAAAAGAAGCATGTGGCGAAACGCCGATTTTGCTTCTTGATGATGTTTTCAGCGAACTTGACGCCTCCCGCGCCAAGCGTTTGCTCGAACTCATCGCAAGCGGAATGTTTGGTCAGACGTTTATTACTTCCACGACACGAGAATCATTCGATTCACTTGTAGATTTTTCCGGTGATAAGAATAGGATGTTCGTTGTTGAAAACGGGCAGGTACAGTAATTTTTATCTATAGGCAGAGATAGTGGGTCGGACTAAAAGTCCGACCCACTGTTTATACAAACACTTTTTTAATTCGTGCGACCACAACTACTCGGCAATCTTCTTTCACGTCTTCTCAAGGACTTAAACCTTGAAGAAGAAACGAAGCGCTACGAAGCTCTCACGCGCTGGGATGAGATCGTGGGCGAGAAGATCGCTGCCGTTACGATTCCTGAACGCGTCATGCACGGCGTACTTGTCGTAAAAGTCACCTCCTCGGTATGGAAGTATGAACTCACAATGCGCAAAGCCGACATCCTCAAGAAGATCCACGAAATGACAGGATCAATAGATGTAAAAGATATCCAGTGGAAGTGAACTCGAATTGTTTGATTTAGAGGTTAATGCTAGCAAACGTACACAGTTGCTTTTTCTATTGTTGGGAGAATCTCGAGAAGAGCCGGAATAGATTTAGTGATGTAGGGTAGTGTATTCCTAGTAACATCAAACACAATGATCGCCAGAGGATATTTACTAATGTTCTGTTGGTAACGAAGATTTTTATCGACGGTAAGGAATGCCGAAAATCCATTTTCTGCAGCACGTTGCATTAATTCACCATTCTTGATGCCTTTCCACCCCATTGTACTTACAGAAAAAACATCATGCCCCGGAATGAGGCCAATAAGGTCTTCCGGCACACATTCATCAAGCAATAACCTCATTCATCAACTGGTTTGATTGTGTTAAGAGTTGCTCCGAAAGTTCGAGCGCACCAATCGCCTGCTCTCGAGTAACGGTCGGAAAAGAATACAGAAAAGCTTCAATAGTCTCTCCGGTTTCGAGATAATCGAACAGGTTTTTTACGGGCACCCGGGACCCAGCAAAAACTGGTGTTCCGCTTAAAATATCTGGATCAGAAACAATGATTCGCTCTCTCATATTATTTTTAACCAAAACTGATAGCGCAAGGTTCGGCGTAGAGCATTTACCGTAATTGTCCATCGTAACTGTATTCATTTACTCCACCACGAACCTCACCGTCTTTTTCTCATTCTCAGACTCCGACCGAATAAAATAGATGCCTTTGCCAAGAGCTTTTGTATCAAGTGTTATCGTTTGTTTATTTGCATCCATCATTCCATTATAGAGCGTATTCAGCGTTTCACCTAAGATATTTACAAGCGTGATGTGAATCGTTGTCCTCTGGGCAGAGGTTAGCTCTATTGTTGTTAATGACGTTGATGAAGTTGGGTTAGGGAAGATACGCAATGCGAAGGATCTGCCCACATTGGCATCTACACCTTGATCTGAAGCTACTGTAAAGCTTCTCGGCAGCGACCAATTTGTTGCACCAACATATTGACTTACTCCGCGTGTGCGCCAATAGTACTTTGTACCCTTCACCAAATTTTGGGGTGTATACGATTGGACTTTCAAACCACGTTGATTCACAAGCAAAGTTGCGAAGTCTGCCGTTAGTGCGACTTGCACCTCGGATGAGTCATTGCATGATTCGCTTGTCCATTGAAGTGTCACAGGTAATTTCACTGTCCCTGTATCCGCTGGGGAAAGCTGACCTGGAATGATCGGCGTACATACAGGCGAGAATTGCCAGAGTGACGACCATGCACCTTGCCCCTCATCATTTGCAGAAAGCACGCGCCAATAGTATGTGCTGCTAAGTGTGAGTCCACGAACGGTAAATGTTGTATCGCTTGTGAGCGTATCATTAAGTGGAAGAACAAAAGATGGATTCTTCGCAAATTGAACGCGATATTGCTTTGCACCCAGAACAGAATGCCATGTTAATGTTTGTGTAAGAAGTGTGTCTTTGCTATTATTCAATGGCGAAATAAGTTTTGGAGCTGCTGGTGCATTCGGATTTGGAGCGACTTCTTTTATCAAGAGATCATACATCGGTCCAATGCGCTTTAACCCTTGCGAATTATTTGCGACGATGCGATAGCGAAATCCTTTTGGATAGACATTCGGCGCAGAACCGGTGAAGAGCGTACCGTTGGCGGGTAGTGAGACGATCTCTTTTCGCACTCCTGCCGAATCATAAATTTCCGCAACGACATCAGTTACTTTATCTGTGAAATCATACGGATCAGGAAAAACTTGTGCATTAAAGTCAAGTGTTGTCTTCGAGAACACATTCGTATCAAGGGGTGTATGAATGACGAACGGTCCTGCGCTCCAAAAATAATCAGCGAAGGCGGTGAGGAATGTGTAGTCATTATTCCATGTCGTATAGACGCTTCCGAGCATACCAGAAATGGTGTCCTGCGATATGCGCCAATTGCGGATCGTCGTCGTATTGCCAACATCGTAATAGGGGCTTGAGATCTGACGAAGCCCAAGATTCGAAAAGAGCTTCATGCTTTTATCGCGGTTGCCATAATTCCAATTTGTAACGATGAGTGATTTCGGCACATCCTTCCAGATGCCGCGCAGATCGCCATTGATAAGATAGTAATTATTCGTTGCATTATGGAATGAATCGATCATATCGCTCCAGATAAGTCTTTCCTCAGACCCGCCGATATTCTTGAAGATCGAATCGCAACGCTTAATATTATCGCCAAGAAGTCCGCGAGGCGAGAGGTTGCGTTTGAGGTCTGACGAATCCCAATTCATACAACGGATCTCATCATGTCCCATGAAAAATCGGCGAGGCGAGAGAAGATTCTTCAATCGCAATGCTTGTGTTGTAAGCATTTGATAGAGCGTATCTTCCGAAAGTGAGACCATGACCGAGCCACTATTCGAAGCATCAGAGACGGTCGTCATCGGATGATAGAATGTTGCTGTGACAGAATCGCCGTTGTGTAATCCGCCTGCATTGATGCGGCGAATGGTTGGCGGAGTGTGATAGACACCATAATCACCACGACTTGCATTCATGGTAGCGTCAATGATCTGTTGAAAGTCAACGCCTTCTTTATATTCTAACCCCGTGTTAAGGTTCTTCACATGAAGTGGGGTGCCTGATCTGCGAAGGACGTTGCACATACCTGCTTCTTTGATCTGAAAATCATCATACCATATCGTGCCTTGTGTGCCACCCCATGTACCACAATAGAGCAAGAGTTTTGTGCTCGCAAGTGTATTGAAGCGGACTTCAACTTTCATCCAACCATTGTTTTGTGATGGATTGGTTGTTCCAGGAATGTTATATGCCGTATAGGTCAGTGTTCGAGAATTCTGTCCGTTATTGTCTTGTCCGATGGCGAGAAGTTGTGTTGTACCGCCATAGTTTGCAGTCTTCACCCATGCGGACATCGTATAATAGTGATTGGGTTTGCAATCTACGGTGCGTTGGAATCTACAATTTCCCGCAGCATTTCCTTGCTTGAAGTTCGAGCATCTGGCACTTGTCGCGCCACTATGAAAAATTGTGTTGTCGGGGAATGTGCTCACACCCGCACCATCATAAAACGACCAACCTGTGAATTGATTATTCGTAACAGATTCAAAGTTGCCGTTCGGCAACGTAACGTTCGGATCGGGGACAAGTCTCCCTGAATCACCTTCTATAATATATGTAGCAACGACAGGCAAACCCGTCGCAAGATTTGGATCGTTATAGAGTAATCCACTTGAGTAACCGATATTCGCAACGCCGGGGATGATCTCAATATTATGATTCGCCGCGATCTTCTTCCAACTTGCAAGTGAATCAAAATAAAAATTTGGGACATAGCTCAGAATGTCATACTTAAAATCAGCATGATACGCACCATTGAGTTTCAAACGTGACATCGTGTCACTGATCGAAACTAACTCCGCGAACGATGTGGGGTTCTGAAGATTCTTTGGCAAGAACACCCAGCGAATCGGGTAATCAGGTTCATCCCAAATATGCACGCCATCAAGTTTCGCTGTCGCACCTGAGGCGTTAATCAATTGACCAAATGTAGAGACAGCATTGAATGTACCGTTCGTATCAACTCCCGCAATAAGAATTCTTCCTGAAGTAATATCGAAGACATATCCTTGTGCGCCGGGCATTTTTTCGCCGCTTGGCAAAGCTGCTGGAAGTGCCGATGCGATCCACGAGTTTGAATTTGCTTCCCCTATGACGATTCCGCCGCCGCCAGTAAATTGCGATGCTCGCGTAACAATGAGCGTATCGCCGATCGCTGCCTTT
>JBKJHR010000240.1:0-8756 GCA_046598695.1 Kapaibacterium sp. (SeqCode) | reverse complement strand
ACCCACTGAAGATCGCCCCCGCAGCCGAAGCTGTGGAGTGGAAAGAGTATTGGGCAAGTTGGCAAGAAAAAAAGGCGTAAAGAGAGAAGCCAAAATTCAAAAGTCAAAATGGGTTTTTACTTTATGAGCACCACTTTCATAACCGCCGATCCGCCTGGTGCTTCAAGCTTTACGAAATAGAATCCTTCAGCAACTTTTGCATTGGGTAGGTTCAAGGTATGCCGTCCTTTATCAAGATCGCGGTAGATACGAGAATTGAATGCAGCACCAGTTGCATTGACCAACGAAAGGGTCACGTCATTTTTTTGGTTGAGGTCAAATGCAATGGTCGTATTCCCGCCATTGCTTGGGTTGGGTACGATGATAAGGCTATCGAAGATCTTGGTGTCTTTTCGAATATAACCTCTGATGAAAGCATCACCACATGTATCATTAATATCAATACGAAGTGGCGCAAGGGCAAGCGGTGCGAGGACGCACGAATTGTAAAGCGAATCACCATCATTAAATTTGATGTCGCTTAATGAGATAGGGGAATATGCACTGTCGCCTATAGTTGTGTAGAAGGTTATCTCTGCAAGCAGTTCATCAGCGCTAAGCGGCGTTACAACGTTACGCGATAATTCAAGCCCGAAGTATCCCTTACCAAATGAGGGTTTAGGAACCCACCCACCCGCAGTAAAATTATTCGTGACTGTGAGCACATTGTCGAAGAAAGAAAGGTCGAGTTGAATCTTATTCAGGTCACGAGAAACGCTGATCGCATCACGCAAGAAAATTTTGATCTTTAGAAATTCACCTGCCCTGATAGATGCTATTTTCCCACCTGCGGAGAGCATCAAGTCCAGACGTGCTGTCTGTTTTGCGCCGGCAAGTGAGCCACTAAGACGAATCGTTTGCGTCACATTATTTCCAATGGATTGTATAAAGAGCAATGCCGTTGAATCGCCGGGAAGTGATGGGTCAAATGTTACGGTAAATGTGACTACCTCACCTGGGGTAACTTTGAGGGGAAGTTGTAACGGTGGGTAGAATGCATACTGCGGATTGCCACCGCGCAGCGAAAGAGAATCAATAGTCGTTACATCACAACCTGCATTGCTAATGGAGAATGTCCTCGAAGAGGTTTTACATAAAAAAGCAGGGAAAGTGCTATCAGGTATGGAAAGTGTAAAGGGTTGGCCGCGACGCTGCGCAGTCACTGCGAGTTGAATGATCGTGTCGATCCCTACGCCTTTCAGATGAATTCCACCAGTCCCAACGGCACTGCCACCGGGCTTGAATTGTAGGACAATATCAACGGTTTCACCGGGAAGAAGTTGGTGCGGAAGAAGAGGTCCGCCAAGGAGAGTAAACCAACTTGGTCCGTAAAGATTGATCGAGTCAAGAGTGATAGTATCACATGCGCCAAGGTTCTGAAGATGGATGATCGTATCGAACGGAGTACACGGAGCAAGGCTGTCGAGTTTGAGAATACTTGGTAACGACAATAAATGAACTTTGGGGTTGACCGTACCGAATAATTTCAGTGTAAGTAATTTCTCTGCACCCGATTTGGTTCGAACACGGATCAAAATGGCATCAAACTTTGCTCCATCGGAAACGGGTGATTCGAGGATGCGAATTTTGATACTATCACCGGAGGAGATCTTATCGCCAACTTTCGGATCAATTGGAATAAACCCCTTATCACGAGGAAGAATGATCTCTGTGATCGTGATCGAATCACAAGAATGATTAATGAGATAGGTTGAAAGTTCTGATTGCTCGCAGGGAAGTATGGCATCAAATGCCAGTGCAGCATCAGCGATATCAGCATCTATGAATGCTCTCCCCCTACCCGTTATGGCTATATCGGTATCACGGAAGTTATTTTGCGTAAACTCAAAACGAAGCTTTAGATTTGATGCAAGCGGCGCAATTGCCGTCGGCGCGTAAAGCAAGATAATCGAGTCACTCTCGCCTGTTGCCAGCGTTCGCGTTAGGGCGGGCATATAAAGAATACTTAATGTCGGGTCAGCAGGAGCAATCGTTACACTGCTTAACACCAAAGGCTTGCACAAGGTATTCGTAAAGCGAATCGTATCGCGGCGCGAGAAGCAAATGGATACTGAATCAAATTTTATGGCTGATTCCGATAATTTTGCTTGAGGTTCTGATGACTTTAATACAACAAGCTTCAATGGTATGTTGAGAGGATGAGAGCTACCATTAGAAGTAACTGTAATAGTGAGCTGAGAAACAGAATTCACCGGTGTTGTTGTATTGACGCGGAGTTTTAGGGTTAATTTATCACCAGCCTTTAAGGTGAATGGAAGTGTCGGGGGATTGGTAATAGTAAAGAGTGTCGGATCACTAAGATTGATCTGCGAGATCGTCAATGAATCACAAGGACCATTGATGATCGTAATGGAGGTATCAATTTGCACGCAATCGGATGCAAGCAAGAGATCAAGTTGAGAGGGAATCTGCTTAATGTTCTCGCCGGGTAAGCCCTTACCCTTTAAGTCAATTTTTACTTCGTACGCTTTTCCGTCAATGACATAATTTATGATAAGCTGTGCAGAGTCATCTTTTAGATCGTCAGGTGAATACCGAACCCTAATCGAATCAAGTGCTGCCGCTAAGTGCGGAATGCTTGGCTTATTTATCAAAGAAAATGTTGAGGAACCGAGAATGCCAATTCCTGTGATCGTCACATCCGTGCATGTACTTTTATTTACGTAATGGACGAATGTATCAATGGTGAAGCATCCTGCTGATGCAAACTGATAGAGTGTTGGTGTGAAATCAAGAAGTTTATCATTCTTTGTTGTCCCGAATGGATTCCACCAGAGGCTTCCATCTATTGTACCAGCATAGACCGTATCACCAACGACATAAAATCGAGTATCGTAGGCATTTCCAGGTCCACAATAGTTACGCCAGGTAACGCCCTCATCTGTAGAAATATAGAAATAATCTCTTCCCTGTAAAAATAGTGATGAAAGTGAACCGCGAATATCACCAGAGATCGCCTCCGAGGCAGGAAATTGATGAGTAACATTCCATGTCATACCGCCATCATTCGAGCGAAGAACCTGACCTTGCCTCTCGGCGGCAATAAAGAACGTATTCGTCCCCGTAACACCGAGTGGTTGCCATGATTCGGAAGTATTGGGGTTCACTTGCCATGAAAGACCACCATCAACCGTAGTATAAAAATTATTTGTGAAGGTAGACATGATTCCACTCAGCGGAGTGGAATAGGAAATACCATTTTGTTTCGCATTCCCTGCTGAATTTACCGTCCATGTCACTCCATCATTCATGGAGAGAGCATTCCCGTTGCTCCATGACGTAGTGACAAGTGTACTGGAGGTCTTATTATAAGAAATACCTGTTTGGTCGCCCGAGAAGTTTAAGCCAACCCATGACTTTCCGCTATCGGTCGTCTGATAGATACCCGGCGTTGTTGTTGTGAATCGGCAAGAAAGCCAGCCGGTCTTCCCATCCTTGAATGTGAAATCCGTAACGATACTTACTAGGGTGACAGGCGTTGTTGTTTTTGTCCAGGTTTTACCGAAATCGGACGTTCTCCAAACACCACCACTAGCCGTACCAACGAATCCAATCTCAGGGTGCTTTTCCTTATCAAGGAAGGTGACAGAATTGATCTGAGAACCAAACGTGCCAATTTGTTGCCACTGTGCCCGCATATCACTTGCCCACAGCAATGCTGTGGCAAGAAAGATGAACACGAGGATCGTTTTCGATTTGGACACGAACAACAAGAATTAGACGAATAAAAGGGAATACTTCTCCCTTGATAAAACGCTTTGAAAGTTATTTAGTTACCAAACTTATTATGGTATTTTTCCTGTTAAGGGCAACCGATCAAGCATCTTTGTACATCTTTGTTTCCACTTGAGGCATAAATGAAAAGCATATTACCACTATTTTTCGTCGTTTTCATCATTTCTGGCTGTAATAGCTCTTTTATGAAGGGCGAACCCGCTTCCGAACTTGACCCGATCCCACCTCCAGGATATTCTCCTGTTTATGTGCGGAATCTTGCTCCACTTCCTGCGTCACCCCAGAAGAAACCTGCTTTTTATCTTAGCCGCATTGAATCAAGCGAGCCAAATCGCATTCGCCTTTTTGTGCATCTTGTTGATTCCAATGGGAATTACCTCTATGGTGGTGCAAAGCAAAAAATGTGGTGTACACTTTTGGATTATGTGAACGGCAAGCCAACGGAAATCAAGGACTTCAAAGTTCGTGAAGTATCCGAGAACGACCACATCCCAACGGCAATTGCTCTGGTCATGGATCATAGCGGCTCGATGGGTGAGGAGCGAGCACACATTATGCAAGATGCCGCGGAGCAATTTATTTCAATGAAAAAGCCTGAGGATGGGATCGCGCTCGTCAAATATGATAATAAAGTCGTTATTGAATCACCGCTGCTCAAAGATGGATTTATCCTCAAGAATAAATTTCAGAAAACCGGACTTACAGGGTTTGGTGGGATGACGGCTATCGGCGATGGTATTGCCGCGGGAGTTGACCAAGTGGTGAATGCTGTTGGTTATGATCGTCGTGCAGTGCTTGTTTTTACCGATGGCTTGGATAATAGCTCAAGTATTTTGAAAGACTCTGTTATCAGCCTTGCACGCAAGACGAATACGCAGATATGCTGTGTTGATTTTGGAGTGAATACTGATAAGCAATATCTTCAGGATGTAGCGAATAATTGCGGTGGTATCTATCACAATGTCTATAGCTCGAAGGAATTCGATCCCGTCTTTGGTGATATCTATCGCAAACTCAAGAATTACTATGTCATTGAATATACTCCAAGAGAGTACGGACAGCATAGCGTCTCGCTGAAAGTGTGCTTACCGAAAGATACACTCTATGCCGAGCGTACTTTTGATAACACGCCCATCATCGGTACATCAGCACTTGTTGATGTGAACTTTGATCTGAATAAGGCAGACATTACGCCGTCATCACAACCTGCGATCGATAACATCGTTTATCTGATGAAGGCATATCCGAACATGACAATTGAGCTTCGCGGACATACCGATAATCTGAATAATACCAAAGACCCAGACTATAATAAAAAGCTATCTCAACGCCGCGCCGATGCAGTGAAAGCTTCTATAGCCAAAGCGGGAATAAATTCCTCACGCATCACTGCAACAGGTTATGGCGATACCATCCCGATTGCTGATAATACAACCGACGAAGGCAGAGCCAGAAACCGCCGCACAGAAGTAGCGATCATATCGAGATAGAACATCACTTCTGTGCTGCAGCGATAATTTTTTTCTGGATGCGGAACATTCCGGTTTGGGTAGCAAGTACAAGGGAGCCATCCGTATCGAATGCGGCATCAATGGGTGAGGGGAATTGTAGGGTATGTTTTCCGTCAGTGAATTTGTTGATGAGCTTGGCGTTGCCCTTGGGTGTGACGATCTCGTCTGGTGTTTTACCTTCTTCTTCCTTTGTGAGATCCATTTTCACTAAGATGTATAATCCATCATCGGTCAACAACCATGACGATCCTTTTTCATTTTTGCGTTGGAGCAAATGACGAATGCGATTTCCTTTCGCGCCTATGTAATCATACGAATGCGGATCAACATCTTCGCCACCACCATAGATATTGCTTAGGCTGTATTCTGTCGGACTTAATACGCTCGTTGCTTGTGACATGAAAATCCATAGATTATTTGAATTATCAGTGACAAGACGCTCCACGATATTATCTGGTATGGCAATGCCGACGGCGGCGATCTCTTCATAGTATCTTTTCAACTCTCCATCTGGATGTAAATGATAGAGTCCGATATTTGAGCCAGCCCAAACGCTTCCGTCGGGTGTTGCTGTAACAGATGACATATTTCCTGCTGTGGCGTATGGCTTTATGGCTCCTTTTGATCGTGAGAACATCCCAAAACCATCAGTCGTGATCCAGAGTGTTCCTTTTGAATCAAAACAAATATCTGTAACATCTGGCATTTTCTCTCTCGCTGGAAGTGGGATGGGGTTAAATTGGGGGCGAGATGGCGATGTAACAACGAGTCCGTTCGATGTTCCGATAAAGAGCGAATCACCACGTAAGCAAAACGCATTCACTGGTGCTGAATGCAATGATGCGCGAAGTGTATTTCCATCTATAATATAGATGCTGTCATTCAATGAAAGCAAAAGTGATTGCTTTGGCAACAACAGAAATTTCTTCACATTCTTGAAATGGAGTGTATCACCTTTGCCGCGAACAGCAACGATCTCGGCAATATCTTTGCTCGGAGATGCACCGAACAACGAAGAATTTGATAACAGACAACAGATGGTGAGCAAGAAAGCGAGAGTGATCTTCATGGATGTTTTACCGTATGTGTTCAATAGGCATACAAACCCATTCTCTCTATCGGTTTACTCCCGCATTTCCCTCATTTAATACAAACCTAATGTTTTAAAAACATAAAATGTTGCATTCGTTAACATACAGGAGAAGATAGCGAAATATAGAAGAGCGATTTTTGCATTTCTTACTACGTGCAAAAAGATTTTTCAACTTATTACACAATGCAATTTATGAACACCAAACGTCTACTCCTTATTGCTGTGGCAACCGTGATGACCCTTACGGGCATTGCAGAAGCGCAGACGAAAAAGAATCTTATTATGTATATTGGCGATGGTTATGGCATCGCTCCGCGCACTGCTGCGCGTATGGCACTCGGACAGGGGAAGACGGGAAGCCGTTTTTCGACTGACCCAAACTTCCGCTTGATGCAGGCTGATAACATGAAGTATGTTTGCCCTGTTACGACCCACTCACTCAATAGCTGGATCACGGACTCTGCTCCTGGTACATCTGTGTATTCTGTTGGACAAGCGGGCAAGACAGATAATGAAATGATCGCTATTGATGCAACATCAATGCAACCACTTCAGACGATCCTCGAATCTGCAAAGAAAGCCGGCTATGCTGTTGGCTTGGTCACAACTACCCGTATTACCCATGCGACACCCGCAGGTTGGGCATCACATATTTGGAATCGCGATCTCGAAGATTATATCGCGGCTCAGTATATCTCTTCGACTGAAGAGCAGTACGAAGAGATCATGAAGGCTGGTAAAGCTGGGTATGATCCAACCCGTGATTGGGTACTTCCAGCACCGAAAGTTGGCGTTGAAGTTGACGTGCTTCTTGGTGGTGGCTCACGCCATTTCTTGCCAAAGACAAAGCCAGGTAATAATAATAATGTTGTTGATAAAAATGGCGCGCCAATTATGCGTAATGGAGCAGCAGTAACGCTCGGCTCTGCAAGCCGTGCTGATAGCGTCGATATGATCGAAATCGCGAAGACACGCGGTTATCAGTATGTCAATTCACGTGATGCACTCTTGAATCTTGATTATTCTCAGTTCACACCAACGAACAACAAGAAGCTTATCGGTCTTTTCCGTAACTCACACATGAGCTACGAGCAGGATCGTCAGTTGTGGTTCCAGACAGAACCAATGTTGGCAGAAATGACAAAGGTAGCGATCGAAATCCTTAAGCGTAAGAGCGATAAAGGATTTATTCTCCTCGTTGAAGGCGGACGTATTGACCATCTTGAGCATGGTAATTGCGGAGGTGTGAATTATATTCCAGCTGATGCGACAACAAGTACACCTGAGCGTTACACGGTAGGGTCAGACATGGAAGCAGCAGCTGATGATCTAAGCTATAACGGTGCAGCAGGTGCAAAAACACCAGCAGCATTATGGACTTCAGCTGGTATTACCGGAAAGTTCTACGGGTCAGATTACATGATCAAAGAGGTCATGGCGTTTGATTATTCTATCGGTGAAGGACGTAAACTCATGGCTGATGCAAATGCAGGCAACACTCTTTTGATGGCTTCGAGCGATCATGAGTGCGGCGGCTTTGCAGTCGTCGGTTTGCATGATGAATTGGATGCGCAAAAGAATGGCACAAAAGTTCGTACGTATGCAAAGACACCTTCAAAGGCAACAGGCGGATCGTCTGCGAACCCTGTTGGTGTAACACGTGGTGATGCTGATATCAATGGCTGGTTTCCTGAATACTCACTCGTTGATTATCAGGGATATATGTTTCCACAGGCTCCTCCAACGGGTCGTCGTATTGTTATCGCTTATGGATCAAATCCACAGACAAATGGTAATGGCTTGACAGTTGGTGGAACACCTGGTAACCATACACCTCAGGATGTCACAGCATTTGCTGATGATAATGTTAATGGTACTTTCGCAAGCCGTATCACAGGAAAAGGTTTGCTCGATAACACTGATCTCAATCCGATCATGTTGGATTTCTTGAACGTGAAATTGAACTCTGTTAAGGGAAATGGCGATAAGCCAACGAACATCGTACCAAAAGACGATAAGGGCTTGATCTATCCAAACCCTGCATCAAAAGATGCTTCGGTCAACATCACATTCAATTCATTGAAGAGTGGTAACGTGACTGTAGAAGTATTCAATGCGATCGGTCAGAAAATCCGCACGATCAATGCTGGCAACCTCACCGCAGGTGACCACACGATCACTTGGGATGGTACTGATGATTTTGGAACACGCATCGCCGCAGGTGCATACGTTGTCAATATCAATGACGGCGCATCAAGCTTGAGCGATAAAGTCGTTATCAAGTAAACGACACCATATTCGTTTCAACGAAAAGCGGACTCTGGGGAGAGTCCGCTTTTTTTTATATTGATTTTCCG
>JBKJHR010000273.1:0-3652 GCA_046598695.1 Kapaibacterium sp. (SeqCode) | reverse complement strand
CTTCACTCGAAGGTGAAAGCAGTGTCACAATAGCCAAAAGAACAAATGCGATCGTTCGAGTGAAGTTCTACTTGTCACATCGGTCATAACATTACTTGCATTCTATCTTGCATCGGGTCCTGGCGGATTAGTCTTTATGGATCTCTATGCAAAAGCGATCCCCCCTGATCGGCGTGGGAAATTCATTGGCTTGCGCATGGCAATAGGAGGTATCCTCTCCGCAACGTTCGGAGCATTTATTATCTCCTCGTTCTTATCGGGATATTCTTTCCCCTATAACTTCGGGGCAGTCTTCGTCGTTGGCGCAGTGATAACAAGCTTAAGTTTTTTCTTTATGTCGGTGATGCGCGAACCGCGAGAGAAGGTCGTGACTGCACAGAGAACCTATTTGGAGCAATGGAAAGTATGCGTTGCTATTCTGCGGAATGATATTCGCTTTCGTCGTTATATAACGGCGCGTCTTTCCTTCGAGCTATTCACATTAGGTTTGCCATTCATCTTCCTCTTCGCAAATAGGAAGCTCGGATACACGACAAATGACATTGGCATATTTATCGCTGTTGAATGCGTAGGTATTGTCATCTCCAATTATATTTGGGCAGTCATTGCTGATAAAAATTCAAACAAAGCTGTGCTCGTCGGTACTGTCTTTGTTGCAATGCTTATGCCGCTCATGATCATCGCGTATTCTTTCTTTGACCTTCCGCGTATTCTCTTCCCAGCAATTTTTATGATAACGGCGGCAGTGGATTCAGGTAGATCAATAGGCGGGATGGGCTATCTCGTGGACATTATTCCCGTGCAGGAACGCATGACATACTCTGCTCTCTACAACTCTCTACTTGCAGTTCCGGTGGTCCTAGCGGCACTGGCAGGCGTGCTCTTAGATTCGTTTGGATATGTATTCCTTTATACGCTTCTTCTGGGAGCGATGATACTTACCTACTATTATCTTCGAGGGTTAGAGGATATTCATGCCTCAGAGAGAATAGCTTAGATCACAACACTCTGAGATTTGCAAACTTTAAGAGCAGATTCTTTCTGCCGAGCTTTTGGAAATCAACAACAGCTTTTGCTTTCTCGCCTGCGCCACTCACTTCCAATACTCGTCCTTCACCAAAGGATTCATGCCATACCCGTGAGCCACGCTTCAAGCGTCCGCCTGATGGTGGTTCTATCTGCGAATAATCAGCAGGTGGTTCGTCTTGTATATACGAATTCTTCTCGCGGTTTCCTCTGCCCTGCCGCGAACCGAAGCTACGTCCATTGATCGCATTCGAGCCATTAAACATGGGTGAATCAAAAATATCTTCACGAGTATAGTTTGATTCATAGCTCTTTACCTTCGAGCCATAGCTTGTGACGCGCTCGGTTGCGCCCGATACTTCGATCTCAGCAAGAAAGCGCGACGGCATGGCACTTGAAATATCACCATACTTCATTCTTGATTTCGCATAGAAGATAAAACACTTCTTCATGGCGCGCGTTATGCCGACATACATCAAACGACGTTCCTCTTCAATAGAAAAATCATCAAAAGAAGTATTCGGGTTTGGGAATAATCCCTCTTCCAAACCTGTAATACACACGACAGGATATTCCAACCCCTTCGCTGCATGAAGTGTCATCAACGTCACAGCATTCTTTGACGGATCGTTCTTATCCACATCGCTCATTAAAGAAATTTCTTCCAAAAATGCTTCGATGGTTGCTTCGGGAGAGTCTTGAAAATATTCTGTAATTGCGGAAAGGAATTCACGGACGTTCTCGTAACGCGCAAGTGATTCGAGAGTGTTCTCTAACTTCAAGTCCTGCAAGATGCCCGTCTCATCAATAAGGGCACGAAGTAATTCGCTTGGTGAAAGCTCAGTACGAAGCTTTTGATACTTGACGAAGAGCTCAGAAAATTCTCTCATCTTCTGTGCCGTTCGTCCCGTGACTCCAGGAATAAACTCGGGCACAGCCATGATCTCCAGCACACGTGTGCCACGTTCTTTCGAGAATTGGTTGAGCTTCGAGATCGTTACTTCGCCTATGCCACGAGCAGGATAATTAATGACGCGAAATAATGATTCATTGTCAGCAGGATTGACAAGCAAGCGAATATATGCAAGGACATCCTTAATTTCTTTACGCTTATAGAATGCGACACCGCCAATGATCGTATATGGTATCCCTTGTCTGCGAAGTGCATCTTCAAGTGCACGGCTCTGCGCATTTGTACGATAGAGAACGGCAAAATCATTGAGGGAATACTTCTCTTTGCGGATCTCATCCTCGATCGTCCGCACAACAGCAGCACCCTCTTCGCGATCATCAGAGCATTCTACGATATGAACAAGTTCACCCTTGCCATTCTTCGTAAAGAGCGTCTTCGATATTTGCCCGCTATTATTCTTGATAAGCGTATCGGCGACAGAAAGGATTGATTGTGTCGAACGATAATTTTGCTCCAAACGGAAAAGTTTGGTATCTGGGAAATCACGTTCAAAATCAAGGATATTCTTAATGTCCGCACCGCGAAACGCATAGATGGACTGTGCGTCATCACCAACGACCGTAAGATTTTTGTAGTGTGATGACAATTGTTTGACGACCGTATATTGTGCGCGGTTCGTATCTTGATACTCATCAACAAGCACATACTTGAATCGCCGAGCATACGATTCCATCACATCGGGATTGCGCAAGAATAGCTCGATCGTCTTTGTCAACAGATCATCAAAATCCATCGCATTTGCTTCATGCAATGACGTGACGTATGCAGGGTATATGAGTGCGACCTTCTCGCTGAAGAAATCGCGTGACATATCAGCATATTCACTTGGCGTGATCATCTGATTCTTCGCACTGGAAATTCGACTCCTCACGGCATTCGGATTGAATTGATCTCGCGGAATTCTGAGAGCTTCCATCACGCGCTTGATTGCCGCAAGCTGATCATCGCTGTCATAAATACTAAAGCTCGAAGTATATCCTAATTTTTCTGCATTACGGCGGAGGAGACGAGCAAAGACGGAGTGAAATGTCCCCATCCAAAGGTCTTTCACGTATTCCGAGCCAAGCATCTGCGAGATACGCTCTTTCATCTCGCCTGCGGCTTTATTGGTGAAGGTAAGGGAGAGGATTTCCCACGGACGGATGCCACGCTCAAGCAAATAGGCGATGCGCGTCGTTAGGACGCGTGTTTTGCCCGATCCGGCTCCGGCGATCACCATCGTCGGTCCTTCCGATTCGGTCACAGCGGCAAGCTGTGCTTCATTCAATCCATGTAAAAGTTTCGATGTCATACGGGGCAATTACGGGATGCAAAAATACTTCTTTTTTTTGCTTCGTCCGCAAACAACAATGATATGCGAAATTAGTTAGATTTTTTTTTGAAGATTTGAGGAAGGATCTTTTAGCACGCACTTTACTCCCTGCCACTCGTTGTCATTATTTCACTATCGGTGTCGGTGCAGGTGCTGATGTCGGTGGTGGTATAATACTTGATGGGGTATTCAACCCTGTCGAGAGGCTCGGAGAAGCGTTCATCTGTTCCAGGTTGTTCGCAGGTGTGACGATCGTTGGATAAAGAATATGATACTTGATAAGATCCTGGTCGCTCTCGAAGCCGCGTCCCGTTGTAATTCTGCCGTTCTTCTCCGTAATA
>JBKJHR010000002.1:0-4818 GCA_046598695.1 Kapaibacterium sp. (SeqCode) | reverse complement strand
CGATCGCGCCAAGCATAAATGCACCGATAAGTCGAGCATTTGCTCCGGCGTGTACACTCTGTGCGCTCTTTATTTTTTCACTCATTTTTCACCTCGCGTTAAGAATTCATGTACGATTGGTTTTGGAGGATTGCGTAATAATTCTTTTGGGTCGCCATAAGCAATCATCGTTTTGGTCTCCGCGTCCAAAAACACGGAATTATCCCCAATGGCGAAGATACTTGGCAGTTCATGCGTAACAACAACCACTGTTGTGCCTAAACTCCCTTTGATCTCAAGGATCAAGTCATCAAGTTTTCGAGAACTGATCGGGTCTAATCCAGCTGATGGTTCGTCGAAGAAGAGTATTTCCGGGTCAAGTGCAATTGCACGTGCAAGCCCAGCACGTTTGCGCATTCCACCGCTAATATCCGACGGGTAGAACTCCTCAAAACCAGTTAAGCCGACAAGCGATAACTTTAAGTATGCAATATCTTTGACCTCATCTTTGGGTAGATCGGTATATCGCTCGATAACGGTTGCGATGTTTTCTGAGAGTGTCATCGAACTCCAGAGCGCGCCACTTTGATAGAGGATGCCAAACTTTTGCATCATCTCATTTCGTATCACGTCGTTGGACTCCCAAAAGTCATTCCCGTCATAGAGAATTTTTCCTTTTGCCGGACGCATCAATCCGATAAGATGTCTTAATAACGTACTCTTCCCACAACCACTTGCGCCCATAATGATGAACACTTCACCACGCTTGATATCAAAAGTGAGATTCTCTTGGATGAGAAGATCAGCATACGACATTTGAAGGTCTTGCACACGGATATGCACATCCTTACCAGCCACTGCTGGGCTTGATGTATTTGGAAGTGTAGATGTGGTTGTTGTTTCCATCAAAGTTACACGCCAAGTACATTGTAAATATAGGTCGTCACTGCTGCCGCCATAACGACGGACACAATCCCCATAACCACGGCAGACGTCGTTGCCGTGCCGACAGCCGATGCACTTTTGCCGGAGTGAATGCCATGTAAACATCCCGAAAATGCGACAAGAATTCCGTAGATGAGACTCTTCAACAATCCAAGAGCAAACTGTGTCGGATTTAGAACAGCTTTTGTTTCTGTCAGGAATTGTGAAAAGCTGATATCAAGCATGATGTTTGAAATCACTGCACCGCCAATAATGCCAAAGAAAACGGCATAGAGTGCAAGAAGCGGTGTCATTAATGCAAGTGAGAAAACGCGCGGCAAAACAAGAAAATCCATCGGAGATATTCCTGTTGTCTTCAACGCATCAACTTCTTCGTTGACCGTCATTGTACCGATCTGCGCTGCGAATGCCGCACCGCAACGCCCAGCAAGGATGATCGCTGTCATCATCGGTGCCATTTCTCTGACCATCGCGATCGCAACAAGATCAGCTACGTAAATTTCTGCACCAAACATCTTGAGCTGTGCAGCACCAATAAAAGCAAGGATCACCCCAAAGAGAAAGCTGATAAGCGTTACGATGGGGAGTGAGTTCGCACTGCAATCACGAAGGATCTGCAGGAGATCGACCATGCGATAATTCGCCTTGCCGCGAATGAATCTGCCAAAGCTCAGAATAAGCTCACCGATAAACTCTAAGGTATCCTGAAAGGAATGTGTCCAACGAAGGGATGAGAATCCCAGAGCGAGCAAGATCGAATTATGTTGTACTTCCGGCAGTTGGTCGTTGCTTCCGGGCAATGTTGATGCAAGGCTCAGAAGTTTTTGGATCGCCTCAGATAAGTGTGTTGTATCAACGGGGATGTTTTTCGCTTTCGCTTCATCAGAGCTCTTCTTCAGAAAAGAGATGAGGCTTGAATCCCAAAAGAGTAGCCCATCTTCATAGAAGATGATCTTGTGGACCTTCCCTATGGGGTGTTTTTTGTCGAAGACCGTTGATGGATGTCCGGTCCCTTTTCCGTATCGCCAATGCCCAGCGAGCGAAACGACGAGTGCCTCATCCTCATCAGCAGCTGCTGATAATTTGAAAAGAGTCTCATGCTCATCGCGATGGAAATGTAATATCGGCACGAAAATGCGTCAGTGGTTAAATAGTAATTAGTACAAACATACGGAAGGGAGACCGCATTTCCAAAACAAACACCCATAATTCGAAATATGTTAGGGAAATCGGGTGAGTGAGTTTTTTACATCCTAACCGCGTGGCTTTCGCCTGAGTTGCTCTTTTGGGGATGAAGCAGACACAGGGTATATCTGCGACTACAGTGTGCTTACTATGGGTTTCTGTGACGATTCTCAGAGGAACCGTGTTCTGAGCATCCCTTTTTAGCAAGCCGATGTGGCGAAATTGGTAGACGCAACGGACTTAAAATCCGTTGGGTGGTAACATCCGTGCCGGTTCGACTCCGGCCATCGGTACAGCCGAAGTCAAAAGTCAAAAGTAAGAAGTAATATTGTCCTCTTCCTGCTCTTATTTTTCACTTTTGACTTTTGTATTTTTGATTCTTATATACATAGATACACACAATGCCTCTTCCGCTCATAGCCATCGTTGGTCGCCCGAATGTCGGGAAATCGACCCTTTTCAATCGCCTTGTCGGCGAGCGGAGAGCTATTACCGAATCTATCTCCGGTGTGACCCGTGACCGCATCTACGCCAAAGGTGATTGGAGCGGCAGGGATTACATGATCGTTGATACAGGTGGTGTTGTTCCGTATTCCGATGATATTTTCGAGCGAGCGATCAGGCGTCAGGCGGAGATCGCTATCGAAGAAGCTGACCTTATCCTCTTCGTTGTCGATGCGACAGCAGGTGTGCACCCTCTCGATCAAGAGGTGGGGCAGATGTTGCGTCGTTCGGGCAAGAAAGTCTTGCTTATCGCCAATAAGATCGATAACAATCAGCGCGAAGAGCTTCTTCCAGAGTTCTACGCACTCGGTCTTGGCGAACCACTTGCATCGAGCGCGATGAATGGTCGTGGCGTTGGTGATTTCTTGGATACCGTCATTAAAGAGCTTCCTCCGGCAGATGCACCTGACGACCCGAATACGATGAAGCTCGCTATCGTTGGCAAGCCGAATGTAGGCAAATCAAGCTATCTCAATGCGCTTACCGGTGTCGAGCGAAGCATCGTTACGCCTATTGCCGGGACTACGCGTGATTCTGTCCACACCGATTATACATACTACGGCAAACCTATCACGCTTATTGATACGGCAGGACTTCGCAAGAAGAAGTATATTGATGATGCGTTGGAGTTATACTCCGTTGTCCGCACGATGAAGGCGATCGAAGAATGCGACGTTGCACTCGTCGTTGTTGATGCAACACTTGGTGTGAACAAACAAGATGCGCATATCTTGAACGACGTGATCGAAGCGCGCAAGGGTGCGGTGCTTGTCGTAAACAAATGGGATGCTGTTGAGAAGGAGACGAATACAGCAGCGAAGTTTGAGAAGGAAGTGAAGGAAATGCTTGTGACGATGAATTACGTCCCTGTCGTCTTCATCAGTGCGCTTACGCATCAGCGTCATACAAAGCCTCTTGAAATGGCACTGGACGTTTTCGAGGAGAGAAAGAAACGTATTGCAACGCGTGACCTCAATGAATTCTTGCTCCCTGAGATCGCGAAGATCCCACCACCGAACGTGAATGGAAGAGATCTGCGAATCAATTATATTACACAGGTCCGTGTGGAGCCGCCTGTCTTTGCATTCTTTTCGAACCATCCCGAAGTGATACCCGAAGCTTACAAGCGGTATTTAGAACGCAAACTTCGTGAGCAGTACGGCTATTCAGGAGTACCTATCTCGTTTATCTTCCGGAAAAAATAATTGAGTCTTACCATACGCAGCGCATACGCAGGCTAAGAGCCTGCGCTACCTTCGCTGAATCAATTACTTGATCGTAAACATCTTCGTCATTTTGTATTCGCGGCTGGTGTTGACTTCTGTCGCGATGAAGCGAGCGTAGAATGTGCCAGGTGCGAGCTTCTTTCCGCCTTTTTCGGTGCAATCAAATAACTGTTGGTAATTGCCCGGATTCATGAGTTCGTTGGAGAAATACGCACGAACAAGATTGCCGACAGCATCCATAATTTGCAGAACGACCTTGCTCTGACTCGATAGGATCATTTCGATCGAAGCCTCTTTCCCTTTTTTGACTGAAGTAACAGCAATACTTGTCTTAGGAAGTTTGCTTACATCCTCCGGGTGAATGCCCTTACCCCATGTAGGGATAACGGTAGAATCTGTTTTCGTTTTGACGACAAGATTTCCTTTGAACTCCCCTACTTTATCAGGTGTGAAGCAGATGCTGATCGTCAGCTTGCGCTTTGGTTGAATGTTCACTGGGAACATACTCCGCGCAGGAGAGGGAATGGTAAACTCTTTTGGGAGCGTCGTATAAATATCCGTGATCTGGATATTCTCAAGTGTCGTATTATCAATGGTGAGGTACTGGCAGGCGATAATGCCTGTGCCTTGCGCACCGAAGCCCATCTCGCGGATATTAAACTTCAGCGGAAGAATAACCGTATCAGCCAAGTTGCTTGTGCCCATCACCGGAGCGGTGATAGCGGCATGAGATGGCTTTGATTTGACCTTCTTCTTTTTTTGTGAGAACCCATCAGTGCAGGTGAGAAACAAGATCGCAAGGACGCTGATACAGAATATTTTTTTCATGCTTCAGAAAGAGTGTATAGTAGTTGAGAAGAAACACATTTCTCGCTTGGCTTAGTTCGGGATGAGGATATTCAAGCGGGACAATATGCTCATTCGCACCGTAGGGGCACACCGCGTGTGCCCGTGTTTGGATGTTGCGATGCACCATGAG
>JBKJHR010000264.1:0-4951 GCA_046598695.1 Kapaibacterium sp. (SeqCode) | reverse complement strand
GGCGCAATATCACCAAGCATGATCGGATTTTTGGCTGTTCGGTAGAGATTGTATACCCATAGCAGTTGCCCTATGACGATCATAACTCCAGAAAATGTACGCACCATCCAAAATGGCATCGAGCCAATAACAGAGGCTTCCCATATCTGAAGCGATTTCCAACTGAAGCCCTGAATAAGTCCTGCGATCGTCAGATCAGCGAACATCAAAACCACACCGATCGCTGTGAGCCAGTAATGCCACGAATTCAGACGTAAGCTCCACCATTCACGTCCAGTGAGCTTCGGCCACAAATGTGTGACTACCCCCAGAAGCCAGAACCCGAATACGCCCAGCATGACAAGATGTGCATGAGCCACAACCCAATCTGTAAAGTGGATCACCTGCTGGAGAGTGAGTGTAACCTGAAATGCACACTGCAAGCACGTCGTGAAATAGAGGATCATCCCAGTATAAAACCAACGCATAGGAATATTGGTCTTAAGGATGGACCCATTTCCCCGCAAGGTCATAAAGAAATTCACAATAACGGTTGTCACAACGATTTCAACAGCGATCGTTGAAGTCACTGCACCATATTGCACGAACATCGGAATCGGACTCCATAAGAAATGATGAACTCCTTGCAATGGATAAAAGAACGCTAATCCCCAAAAACCCACAAGCGAAAGTGCATGAGAATAGATCGGCTTCTTGAGGATGAGCGGCACAAAGTAATACATCATTCCCCAACCAAGAGGAGTGACGAACAAACCAACAAGGTCATGTATATACAAACCACCAATGGCAGCACCTGATACACCAGGGGCAAAAAATTGTGGCAAATAATTACCCATCACATAGACAAGGGCAGTCCAGACAAATGCTGCAGTGAAATACCAAAGCGATACATAGAGAGGCTTTTCTTTTGAGCGAAGAATCGGCACATAAAAGTTTGCAGTCATCAATAAGACACCAATGATGACGACAGGATCAATGAACATCGGCGTTTCAGCCCACTCAACGCCCTGAGCAAAACCGAACATGATACCGATCGTCGTTGCAGCAAGGATGGCTTGCCATGCCCAGACAAGAAAAAGGGAAACACTGCGTTTCCAAACTTTCTGACCAGTAAGACGTGGAACAGCCCAATACAGACCACCAAAAAACAGATTCGCAAGAAATCCATACGCTGCCATATTTGTATGGATCATACGTATTCTGCCGGGTGAGAGCAACTCAATTCCCGGAAAGAGATACGAGCGTAAGAATTGTGTTGAGAATGCCAATCCAGCAAGAAGTGCAACGAAAAACCATGCGATGCCTGCAATAAAATGAGCTTTTACTACCCATTTATCAACGAGAAAACCTTTTTGCTCCTCGATGCTACTTTGTGCCGGAAGAATACCTTGAAATATTGCCATGCTCTCTTCGTATTCAGTAATAGAATAGGTTATTTAGACGCAGTCTTTTTTGTTTTTGCTGTGTCTTGTTTCGGTGCTGATAAGGTGGCAGCAGCTATATCATTCTCTGTATATCTTGTTTTCCCCATGAGATACACGACATAACTGACAAGATGCCAATTTTCTTCATCGCTGACGATTCCGCCATATGCGGGCATCGGTGTTCCCGCAAGTCCTGTATAAAATGTACGGTAAATATCTTCGGCTTTTGAGCCTCCTTTGAGAATACCATCATGAAAGTTAAATGGTAATATCTTATTTCCATCAGCATCTGTAAGTGTTTGCGAGGATTGTCCGTCGGCTAATCCAGTTTCTCCGTGACAATTTGCACATCCCATTTTTCCGTAGACAATTTTTCCAGTTACGATAGAATTTGGACTGCCTAGCCATTTTGGTGGTCCGCCGAAAGCAAGTTGGGAAGGCACCGTAGCGGTTTGCCATTTTTCAGAAAATGTTTTGAGATAGGCGATCACATTCGTCCTGTCATTTTCAGACAACAATACCCAACTTGGCATTGAGCTTCTCGCTACACCCCGAAGTAAGGTACGGTGAAGGTCCTGATCTGTGGGAAGCGATCCACCCGGGGTCGAGATGAACTTAAACATTGCTTTGGTGAAATTACGTGGCTTCACATCAAGCATGTCGGCAGCGAATCCTTTGCCGTCTCCCTTTATGCCATGACACCCAGAGCAATACGTCTCGTATACTATTTTGCCCGCAAATACCCTCGACCACTCAGCATCGCTTACTTTCCCTCGTTTGAGCGTATTGATCTTTCGCGCAGTTGCTTCTTCTTCGGCGGGAAGCTGTTTATTACATCCTGCCAAAGCGAAAGAAAAAAGAATGATTAGTGATGCGGATATTCGTAAGCGCATAATATATCTGACGTATTGTCTCAGATGGTTCGTTTCATCTATTAACTAGATTGTTATGACTTTTACCTTCTTACTGGTAAAACTTTTTTACAACTCTTGTATCACTTAGCAAAGACCATGCCACGAGAAAAAATCATTCCAGAAAGAGCGTAAAGGGTTACACTCCTTTTTTTGAGCGTAAAATTTCTTTACGTCGTTGATAAATTGTTTATCCTTGGAGGAAAAAATTTCTACGGTCCTCACTCGGTTATTTCATCTATTCCCTGCATAGTATATTCTCCTGGAAGGAATGCAGTTGCACCGGCAGTTACTATAGCTTCGCGGATTTCGGGTGCGTCAACTCCACCAACAACAATGATCTTACTGCCGGGGACAATGCTTCGCAACCGTTTTATAGCTTCGATCGCACTTTCAGAAAGGAGAACATGATCAATTACAATGACCTGTGGTAATAGAGAAAGTGTCAAAGCTACAGCGTCTTCTATCCGAGCAGCAGAGAACACCTGAAATTTTCGCTTTTCAAAATGACGCGAGAAAAATGCACGAAGAAGGTCATAATCCTCAAGGATAAGAATGGACCTACTCGTATTTTCGGTCTCGGATTGATTAAAACTTCCACTTACGGACATGGGTAACTATCTTACTGAATCTGTGAACATTCCCTTTTTACATGGGAGGACTACGAAATACCGTGCCAACTCTGTGCCTTGTCGTAAATATAGGCGTAGAGAACAGTTAATAAATATCAGGCAATACTACATGCGTAAAAAAAACACTCTATCGTAAGAAAATTATGATGCTTTTGGTAGCTTGGCATACAAAGTTGGCTTCGAAATGCCAAGTACTTTTGCTGCTTCCGTTCGATTTCCGCCAACCCCTTCGAGTACATGTTGAATATGCTCCTGTTCAACCTCACTGATCGTGCGTTTCCAATTATATTTTTCCGATACATTCAATGATGTAGGAATCGGCTCTGGCAAGACACTTTCATCAAGTATATCCGTTTTGGAAAGAACAACCGTTCGCGTGAGGATATTTTCCAATTCACGCACATTGCCTGACCAATCATGAGCCATGATCTTTGCCATCGCTGATTCTGTCACCTTCCATACATTCGTATGTAATTCTGTATTGATCTGCTTAAGGAGGTGTTTCACCAAGATCGGAATATCTTCTTTGCGTTCACGAAGCGGAGGTACATGGATGGAAACAACATTCAACCGATAATAGAGGTCTTCTCGGAATCTTCCTATTTTTACTTCCTCTTCAAGATTCCTATTTGTAGCGGCGATGATACGTGCTCGCATCGGAATTGTTTTCTCACCACCTACTCTTTCAAACTCTCTTTCTTGTAATACGCGCAGGAGCATAACCTGTATTTTCGGTGAGATCTCTCCTATCTCATCAAGAAAAATGGTACCTTCCCCGGCAAGTTCAAACTTCCCGCGTTTATCAGCTTGTGCCCCCGTAAAACTTCCCTTTGTATGCCCGAAGAGCTCAGATTCAAGAAGAGACTCAGTTAATGCAGTACAATTGACGGCAATAAAGGGCTCCTGTTTCCAGGGTGAATTAAAATGAATCGCCCTGACGATCAATTCTTTTCCAGTGCCGGATTCTCCTGTAATAAGAACCGTTACTTTGGAATGTGAGACACTCCCGATCGTTTTATAGATTTCAAGCATTTGTGGCGCTTTCCCAACAAGCACATTTTCCAAACGATATTCTCTTGCATTCTCCTCTACGATCAATGCAAGCTTATCGGATAGTGATTGCGTCTTTACAAGGTGACTCAATGTTTTTTCGAGTCGTTCAAGGTCAATTGGTTTTACGATATAATCGTATGCACCTTGCTGCATGGCTTGAACGGTCGTCGCCATATCATCTTTCCCCGTCATCATGATCACCTTAATGAAAGGCGTTCTCTCGGCGACCTTTGCCTGAAATTCTAGCCCTGACATACCAGGCATATAAATATCACTCAAGATGATATCGGGTTCATCCGTTACTACAGCAAGGACTCCCTCCTCACCTGTTGAAGCTGTCGTCACTTCATAGCCGATCTTTGTCAGAAACCGTTCTAATGAACGGCGTGCCGTTGCATCATCATCAACAACTAAGATACGATGGTAGGGAAGTGACATAGGCTTAGACAGGTAGTGTGATGATAAACCTTGTATGAAATGGATGTTCTTCTGTGAGAAGAGGTGATACTGCAGAGAGTGTGCCATGATGCTGACGTACGATCTTCATGCTGGTTGCTAAACCAAGCCCCAACCCTTTTTCTTTGGTCGTGAAGAACGGATCAAATAATGATCTTTTGATATCTTCAGATATTCCTTTCCCTGTATCGACTACTTCAAAATGTAGAAATTTTCCGGATGTCATAGGGTTCTTATCCTCAGGAGGAATGTCGTCAGTGACTTTGACAACGACTGTTTTCTCCGTGCCGTGGCAAGCGGCGTCGATCGCATTTTGCAACAGATTCAGGAGCACTTGCTTCATCAGATTCCTATCGCATCTTACTGTAGCTGACATTGTAGCGATTTTACTTTCGATCGATACCTTGCGTTCAGAGGCATCATACGTTACAAGTCGTATCACTTCATCAAGTAGTTCTGCAACGATCACTCGTTC
>JBKJHR010000163.1:0-4143 GCA_046598695.1 Kapaibacterium sp. (SeqCode) | reverse complement strand
TTTATACGTCAGGATTAGTCAAAGCTTTTCAAGCATCACGCCCTGAAGTTATCTATTTAATGGAGGAGCCATTTTCGCTCTTTGCCATTCAAACTCTCGCACTTCGCTCAGTACTTTGTCCTAATACACCGGTTGTCTTTTTTACATGGAATAATCTTTCCATTGATGAATTTGATTATCGCCCTTCCGCATGGTATCGGAATGTCACTCGGTGGACGCTTGATAGAATGCAATACGGACTTACTGCTAACTCTGAGGCGATCGATGTTCTTCATCAGTCTGGCTATCGGTTTCCAATGAAGTCTATCGGGTATGGTGTAGATACATCTCTCTTCAGTGGAGCCAATACCGAAGAAAGTGCTTCTCTGAGGAAAAAACTACATATTGATGATGATGCTTTCATCGTTGGGTATATCGGGCGCATCATTCACATGAAAGGGCTTGATCTCTTAATTAGGGCTTTTACCGAATTGCGTAGGGATAACCCAAAAATAAAATTTGTACTTTTCTTACTGGGAAGTGGGGATTATGAAGATGAGTTGAATCGTCTTATTTCGGAAAATGGAATTTCAGAGTATGTAAGGATACTTCCAACAGTAGCACAACATGAAGTTCCTGCTTACACTCGTTTGATTGATGTGTTGGTGCTACCAAGTAGACGGCAAGCAATGTGGACGGAGCAATTTGGTCGGGTCTTGATTGAAGCAATGGCTTCAAGAACACCTGTTATTGGTTCGTCATCGGGTGCAATTCCCGAAGTGATCGGTGATGCAGGCATGGTCTTCAAAGAAAATAATGCAGACGACCTCAAGGAGAAGCTTCATCAAATTGTCACAATGAATGATATGCAGAAGAAAGTACTTCTTGATGGTGGGGAGCGAAGAGCAAAAAATACATATAGCTGGAAGAAATTTGCCGAAAGCAGCGCAGAAGCATTGAGAAGTGTCTATCAGCAATCGAAGCAAAAATAATGAGTGGAGAACAGCAATATAGAGATAAAGCGGCGCGAGGGTTTGCGTGGAATCATCTCTATAAGCTCACTGAATTTGGGCTGATGAACATTTACACAATGGTTATCGCTCGGCATTTCGGACCTGCAGGCTCAACTCCTTACATTGTTTATGCGGCGCTTGGGACGACGATCTCAGTTATGACGACGTTTGGAGTTGATGGTGTACTGCTCCGTTTTTTGCCGCGAATTTCAGAATCAAACTCTAAGGTTGATATAGGGGCAATTGGGGCATCATCAATCCGATCATTTATTCGACGGCTATTCGCATTTCGGATGCTTCTTGTGTCCATCGTTGCAGGTATTGTCGCATGTGTGATGTATGTGTTGCCACCTTTGATCCCAACATTTAGTGTATCGCTTGGATCACTCCGAGAATATGGTGGATATGTGGTGATCTATCTTTTGGCGCAAGGGGTGGTCGCATTCTCGACGTTTGCCCTCATTGGTTTACTTAACACTCGAAAAGTATTTTTTTCAAGTCTGATAGTACGGAGTTTAATGCTGGCTTCTGCAACTTTCTTTTTGATCCAATCCTCTTTCACTATAGAGCAAGCTGTTCAAGTACATACATTCAGTGCAGTGTTGAATGCCTTGTTGCTTTTGATATGGTTGAGACAAGAAGTATCAGCTCTTGATAAAACAGTTGTGTCGAATTCTGCTCGAACTCACGCTTTTTCTATCTTTCGAGATAGTATTGACTTCCTGAAGAATCCTCGTGCAACAAAGTATTTTCTCGCAACACCAATTATGCTCTATGGTATTGCAACATGGGGATCTGATATTCTTACTGCAATACTGGGTCGGCAGCCGGATATATTGATGTTACGTGCTATTTATGGTGAACAAACTCCACACGTTGGTTTATATAATGTTGCATCGCTTTTGATATTAATGACGGAGTATGCCTTTTTGCTGGGGCTTGGGGGAGCGCTCGTTTCAATTCTCAGCAAACTTTCACACGATGATGAAACGGCTTCACATGGTAAGAAGCCAAATTATCATCGCATGACGAAGGCTCGAAGGGAAGTTGCTGGATTCCAAAATGTCACGTTATTGCCACTTGCAGGTTTTATGGTGACGTTTCCGCTCTTAGTGATTCGGAGTATTTATGGTGTAAAGTATGATGACTCCGTTGAACTTGTTCGATATGGGCTCGTCGCACTGATAATTTGCGTTGGTCTTTTTGGTGGTGGGTTGCAATTAACATCTCTTGTGGCGATCGGCAAGGAGCGTTTGGTATTCAAGAACAGATTGTTTTGGGGTGTTGTCAATTTAGTGGCTAATTATTTTCTCATCATCCACCTTGCAGGCCTTGGTGCGATAATTGGTACGAACGTTGCGAATGCCTGTGCATGTATGACCGAGGAATACCTCGCTCGCAAATACATTGGCGCTTCCATGAATTACCTATCAACGTTGAGAATAGCTGTAATCGTGATAGCCTCCGCGTTCATAGCGTACGAAATGATGAATCATATTCTTGTTGATGCTGAAAGTCTGATTCGCTTGCTTGCGGCGGCAGGAGTGTATTCGTTTCTCGTCGTAGGCTCATATCTTGTTTTTCGGGTACCCGAAGCAAAGAGTGTGTTCGTGAGGATTGGAAATATATTACAACGGACATCTTCGTGAGTAAGAATTCATCGTATTTTCGTAACTTCAGAGTAGGACATCCGTAATTTCGGACATTCATAATCATACTGCCTATGCGTATTTTCATTACTGCGTGTATCTTTTCGGTTTTCATTTCATTCTCTACGTCCCACGCTAAGGGGACGAATAACGGTCTCACCAATCTTCTTGGCTCTGATGATCAATTCTCAACTTTTTCTTTGAAGTCGGGACTTATGATGCAAGATTCCGAGGTAACGATGACGAAAGACTCGCTCAACGATTCACTGGCATTTGACTTCACGAATGGCAAATTCCATTTCCGCCGCAGACGTCAAGCGCACAATTTCCTCATTACCGAAGCTCCAGATGACCGCATTTCTCGTTATACTGAGCCATTTGCAATCATGGATTTCAATAGAGTCAATGGTTTTTTTCTTGGCATCGGATCGTCGAGGTATTTTAGTATCGGAAGATATGAAGAGGTGGGCATTAAAGGCGGTATTGGTTTCGGCTTTGCAAAAAGTAAGGGTCAATCGTTTCTTGGTGCTGAATATCGCATTCCCTTGCAAACTTTACAAATGGTCTCCGGTGATACTCTGACTCGCAGAAGATTTGTCAGTGTTCCAACTTTGGCAATTGGTGGTGAATATCATAACATAACGACAACGGAAGATTACTGGCGCGTTGGGCGCATTGAGAATGCATTTGACGCTTTCCTCGCGCGAGAAGATTTCAGAGATTATTTTAGTCTCGAAGGTTTCGAGGCGCATCTTGCATTCCGTCCATCGCGGCATGATGAAGCTCGTCTCGAATACCGTAATGATATTTATCTCTCTGAAGACCAACGAGTATTCTATGGTCGCTTTGGTGGCAATAAGCGCTTGCCGATCAATCCTGCTGTTACTGAAGGAAGATTCGCCTCCTATGTTGTATCGTACATCGCTGAGCTTACACGTTCCTCATTCGATGAGGCGACAACGGTATTTGGCGATCCTGTCGAACTTGAAACAATGCAGGGGACATCGTACCTTGTTCAGGCGGAGTTTGGAAATCATATCTCCGATAGTAAGACGTTTAATAAATATACGGTTGATATTCGCCGTTTCCAACCAATCATTAGTGGACTAAATATTGATTCACGCCTTCGATTTGAAAGCTCTACAGGTGATGTACCGTTTCAAAAGGCGGAGTTTCTTGGTGGACCCTCCTCACTTCCTGCATATAAGAATAAAGTCTTTGCCGGAAACAGAATGGTATTACTCAATACTGAGGTTCGTATCAATCTTGCTATTCTCTCGACGATCTTCGAGCATAATGGCATTCAACTGCTCATCAAGAATGACTTTGGTTATGTTACTACCGATACGACTAATAGCCCTTTTGCGGGAATTGGAAAATCTGGTGGGCCGAGCGTTCTCTTTAACCCCGGTATTGGGATCGGAAGCGTATCCGGTGGAGAACTTGGTGTAAGTTGGAGAACGGATGTCAGCGCATCCCCAAGGTTCTTTTTCCGTTTCGAG